>NZ_JAJAFX010000062.1:0-30639 GCF_025384845.1 Photorhabdus temperata
TTTGAAAGCTACGGGCGTTTTCAGTGGGATGCGGAAGGAAAACCTTTTACCCAACTGCGGTTAGAGCAGTTACAAAACTACAGCAAAGTTGGCACAGCCCAAACCAACTGTATCCGGCTTCGTCCGGGCAAAATTTTTACGCTGCAATCCCATCCAATAGAAACGATGAATGACTGCTGGCAGGTGCTGTCTGTCACTCATTATGGGCGGCAGCCTATCGCCTCAAACGACGGTGGCGAAGGAACAACATTGACAAACGATGTCACCTTTATTCCAGGACACCAGGATTGGCGGCCACCTTACCGCTACAAACCGCTGGCGGACGGTGATGAAGTCGCTACGGTAGTCGGGGCGGGCAGCGAAGAGATTTATGTGAACAAACACGGCGAGATACGTATCCACTTCCATTGGAACCGCTACGATGAAGCGGACGACCTCGCTTCCTGCTGGGTGCGGGTCTCACAGGGCTGGAACGGCAACGGTTTCGGTTTTATGGCGATACCCCGCGTCGGTCAGGAGGTGATAGTCAGCTATCTGAATGGCGATATTGACCGCCCGATTGTGACGGGCTGTACCTACAACGGCCTCAACCGCCCGCCACTTGATTTACCGATGGAGAAGACCCGTACCACCTTTAAAACCCGAACTCACCGGGGCCAGGGATTTAATGAACTGCGCTTTGAGGATGCCAAAGGCAGCGAGGAAGTGTTTATTCATGCTCAGCGGGATATGAAAACGCAGGTTCTCTGGGATAAAACCACGCAGATAGGCAATGACCAGAAAACAGACGTTGAGCATAACCGCACTGCGATAATTAAAAACGATGATGACGAAGCCGTGCAGGGCTGCCAGACGCTGGAAGTCGGTCAAAATCAAACGGTGACCATTAAAGGTCAGCAAGCCATTTCAATTGGTAAAAGCCATCAATTGAACGTCGCTGATAACCAGCAAATTACCGTGGGTAAACATATCTCGCTGCACTCTGACAGCGGGCAAATCACCATTGGGAACGCCGGCGGACAGATAGTCATTGATCCCATGGGGAATATCCGTATTGAGGGCGTCAGCATCACTATGACCGACCACATCACCGGTAAGAAATCCGCCGGTGCGCTGTTTGACTACTCCGCTCGCTATACCCTGCGAAGTGAGCAAAGCGATAAGCCGCTGGTGAATACCCTCTATACCATCACCACTGGCGATGGTCAGGTCATCCCGGGTAAAACTGACGCGCTGGGCAGAACGATGACCGTGCAGAGTGCGACCGAAGAAAATCTGCAACTGAATTCACCGGAAGCAACACCCAAGCCGAAGAAAACCGTATACGAGGTCAGTGATAACGCGCCCGTAGAGTATGTTATGGAGTTTATGGAGGAGTAAGTATGGCAATATCCAACAGCGGCAAGATGTGCCCTGCCGTCACATCAATCACCTGCACGATGGAAATCGGGGTCTTTCCCGCCGATGAAGATCCCTGTTATCTGGCGAGAAAAGCTGAATATGCCCAGCGGCTGCCTGCCAGGATAACCACAAAACTGGGAGAGATACGTTCTCTTAAGCAGATTGTCATGAGTGGGTTAATTAAAATTGAAGAGTATAAGCACGATTTCCTGTGGCCTTATAAAGCAGAAGTGGTGTTTGCTATCAGAGAAGGGGCGGTGCCCTTACCCATGCTGGCAACCAGTCAAATATCGAAGCAGCGTTATGGCGATAATTTACCGCAATCCAGTAATCCGTTTGCCCGACCTTCTGCCGAAGACGCGGAGAAATTTGAGGTTGTTGGTATCCGTCGCCCCGATATTATTTTGGTTAAAGATGAAGCTATCCGCTGGCCGGGCAGAAATGCCACCTACTTCGATGGTTCTGTGCACTCTGATAATTTGAAGATGTTGATTGAGGTGAAATTTCCGGGGGATGAGCTATCTGATAATCAGGAACAAGATTATATTCAAATTGCTACCCGTTCTCGTTTTGGTGTAATGCGTGTCGACGATAGCCGCACAGAAGAACAAAAACAGTATGATGAAGCGTGGCGAAGACTTTATCAACCCGGTTCCCAACACTATAAAAATCCGATACCGCTGGCCCCGCTGCCACCCGGTTCGCCTCCTGATGATGAAGCTTTACCCATCCTGCCCGAAGAGGGTGTGCCGGGGACCATTCCTCAGCCGCTGACAAAAAAACTCCCGCTGATCAGCACTTCTCCCTGGTCTTTTTTACCCAGCTATGAAGACTGGGTTGTCCTCGGGCAGGAGGTGGCTGGTCTGGCCGAAAATGGGTTGAATTATGTCCGCGACAGTACTCGGGAGCTCCTTGCTCAGTTTGGGGAATGGTTTAGTAAAACTGGAAAGTGGGTGTGCGAAGAGATTATTGATCCGGTCACTCATCAAGTCAGCTACGCGTTTTCCTGGGTTAATGAACAAACCGGGAAAATCGTGACCTGGACTGAGAATGAGATAAAAGCCCGGTGGCAAACCGTGCAACAGGGCTCAGATATCACCCTGGAAGAGCTGAAAAACATTAGCTGGATGCAAATATTGAAAGAGGTGGGGGAAGGCATGCTGGAAGTGGTTGTAATTATTACCGGCGTTGCCGTTGTTATTCTCGTCACCCTTGCCGTCGCTGCCGCGCTGATTGCACTGGTGGAAATTTTAGCTGCCGCAGCAGCAGTCAGCGCCGCAGCATTAGCGGCTGTCCTGGCAATATTGGCGAGTGTGACATTCGCCACCGCCTCATAATGAAAGGAGATAAATATGGAAACTTTGGATTATTTTTCCCAGTTGAAATCACAACTGGCCGCGTTTACCTTCCTCAATGGCGATGGGCTGACTGTTTCTCGTCTGGGTATCTCGATTACCCTGTTTTTTAAACAGGGCTACACCCAGGAGAAAAAACAGCATATTCTGGCCTGTTATCGCCGTTTTCGCGAAGAGTTCAGCACTCACCTGCGTTTTCACCGTCATGAGCTGAAAGGGCTAAAAAAATATTCACCGGAAAATATTACCAAAGTCGAAGAGAGCATTCTTAACCAACAAAAAAACCAGCCTTCTAGTTGGGTAGTCAGTGATGCCAAAAATCTCTATGAAGCCCCTCATTATCTGATGCGTTATATGGATTCCCGGGAAATAAGCGGTGATAACAGTAGCTCCTACCTAAGCCTGACACTTCCTTGGGATTATCTGAAAGAGCAAGACGGCATGACCAAATTTATGGCCTGGCTGGATTTTCTGTGTGAACAGCTTGAACCCGACTGGGGAGACTGTGGTTATTGTCTGGTCCTGCCCAGAGATTACCATGACTACTTTCCTTTAGAGTATCAACTAGCCCAACGTTATCCTGCCTTGCAAGTCAACTCTACGGTTCATACAACACTGAGAGATTATGCCCATGCCATCCGGAGCATCAACTGGATCACCCTGCTGTCCAAACGCTTTGTAAGACGACTGGGTGGGGAAATCTGGATACGCAAAACGCTGGCTCGTTACACGGATGTGGTGATTAGCCCTTACTCCAATGGTCTGATGATCCGAGCCGGTCAATACCCGAACTTAACGCCACTGCCGGGCAGTGTCCCGGCGAGTTACTTTGCCATTAACCAACTGATACGCCCAATACGTTTTGTTCCGGGAGAAGGTGATTCACTGCATTTTTATGGAGAGGGTCATTTTGATGATATTTCCACACAAACCTGGTATGCCCGTTATGACCGTGGACCTCTGCATATAACTCCGATTAGAGGCGGCGAACCAGCCCTGGTTAGCGGGATCTGGCGAACTGATAGTCTGCCTGGCAAGCAGTACTTCTTTGCTCAGGGGGCGACAACCTTTGATATTCAGGGAGCAGAATCGGGTACAACCGTATGGCATCTGATACGGGAAGCAGCAAATATGTGGGAATAACAGATTATCCACTATCTCATCATGAACGGAGAGAATATGGAAACTTCGGATTATCTTTCCCGGTTAAAATCACAACTGGTTGGTTTTACTTTTACCAATGGTGATGGGCTGACTGTTTCCCGTCTGGGTATCTCGATTACCCTGTTTTTTAAACAGGGTTACACCCAAGAGAAAAAGCAACGCATTCTGGCCTGTTATCGCCGCTTTCGCGAAGAATTTGGTACCCACCTGCGTTTTCATCGTCATTCACTAAAGGGATTAAAAAAATATTCCCCAGAAAATATTGCCAAAGTCGAAGAAGGTATTCTTAATCGAAAAAAAAACCAGCTTTCTAGTTGGGTAGTCAGTGACGCCAAAAATCTCTATGAAGCCCCTCGCTATCTGATGCGTTATCTGGATTCCCGGGAAATAAGCGGTGATAACGGCAGTTCTTACCTAAGCCTGACACTTCCTTGGGATTATCTGAAAGAGCAAGACGGCATGACCAAATTTATGGCCTGGCTGGATTTTCTGTGCGAACAACTCGAACCGGATAGTGGGGACTGTGGCTACAGCCTGGTCATCCCCAGAGATTACCATGACTACTTTCCCTTAGAGTACCAGCTAGCGCAACGTTATCCCTCCCTGCAAGTCAATTCTGCGGTTCATACTGCGGTATTACAGTATGGACATTCCATCCGGGGCATTAATTGGATCACCCTGCTATCCAAACGCTTTGTCAACCGTCTAGGTGGGGAAATTTGGATACGTAAAACGCTGGCACGCTACCCGGATGTGGCGATTAGCCCTTACCGAAATGGTCTGATGATCCGGGCTGGTCAATACCCGGATCTAACACCACTACCGGGCAGTGTCCCGGCGAGTTATTTTGCCATTAACCAGCTGATACGCCCGATACGGGTGATCCCCCGTGAAGGCCATTCTCTGCATTTTTATGGTGAAGGACATTTTAATTCAACTTCCACTCTGGCCTGGTATGCCCGCTATGACCGTGGACCTCTGCACGTGACCCCGTGGAAGGGAAGCCATCCGGCCCTTGTCAGCGGATTCTGGCAAACCGACAGCATCCCTGACAAGCAGTATTTCTTTGCTCAGGGCGCGATGGCTTTTGATATTCAGGGAGCGGAGTCGGGCACAACAATCTGGCATTTAATACGAGAAGCGGAAAATATAACGGAGTAAATAATGCGAAGTGTAGTGGAAAGAAAAAAAATTATCCTTAAAGGTGATACCACAACAACCGGAGGAAATGTTCTCAATGGTTCCGGTTTGGTAAACCAACAACTGGAGGTTGCCCGTAAAGGTGATTCGGTATTTTGTCCCGCCTGTAAACAAACCGGCGCTATTGCGGAAGGCTCTAACTTATTCAATATACAGGGAATACCTGTCGCACTGGAGGGACACCTTGTTAAGTGTGGTTGCCAGACCGGAGCTTGTCGATTAAAGGTACGGTCATAAATATCAAACTCCAGGGCCATTAATTGAAATACCCACAAAACCAAGGCAGGTTTTAAACTGTTATTAACATTCATTTTTTTAACTGATAATGTTAATCGGTATAAAGTTTTAACCGTTTTTCTACCCCTTTTAACGCCTGCTTTTTATTAAGTTTAATCATCATCGGCTTATCATGTTTTACGTTTAACAAATACTCATCATATCCACTTTTTATCTTTACTGACGCTGTTTTACCCGTAGTTTTAATAAGTCATCCCCCTTTATTTTTTCTTCATAAATCAGCAAATAAATAACCTGATGATATAAAAACACCCCTTTCTGTTTTTCCGATAATCACCGCCTGTTTCAGGACTTAAATCCTGCCAAATTAACCGTTTTATCCCTTTTTTATTGCATTATTTTTAGGGTTTTATTCATAAAATAACCGGCGAGAAAGCACTTAAATACCCGTCTATTCGGATAATATTCTTTTACGCGCGGATTTCTTTTCAACTCTCTTTTAATAGTTAATGCTTTTCTATTAAATGCAATTAACTCTTCTTTTGAAAAGTTGTATTTACTGAGTTAAATCCGCCCTTGATATATACCCTTCATCTTTCAAGTTGCTGCTTTGTTGGCTGCGTTCACTTACCCCAGTCACATCGTTATCTATGCTCCTGGGGATGCGTTCACTTGCCGCCGCGCTGCAACTTGAAATCTATTGGGTATAAAAGCTTCAATCTTTCTATATTCGTGCTTTTAAATGATTATGGCATACACCTAAGATTGTTGAAAAAGTGTCATTTTCTTTATCCGGCACTCTGTTTTAATCCGAAAAAACAGGTAAAAACTTTAATTATCAAAGGTAAAAAATAGTGATTAACGCTTTTTAAAAGCGAGTAAAAAATTTGATATTATACTGATACAGAAAGAGAAAACATCATGAAAAACGGGTTTTAAACTGATTAATAAGATGACATTATTAACCAAATAATAAAACATGGAATTAGATTAAAACATTTAACAGGATTAACCGCATAGTGAAAAAATAGCATTTAGCAATATTAAAAATGATTAAAAAAATGGGATTTTATTTTAATACCATTGGTATATCTATTACCCTCTCTGGTTTTAAACCTGAAAAATCAAATACAAGAAAAACGAGAAAACTTGAATATCAATTTAACAAAACTGCGGAATTTTCCCCCTAAATTCTCTGAAAGTGAAGCGAACGTTTAAGATTAGAGGGAAGATGGATAGAATACCGTTTCAAAACGGATAACCTACATTTGAATAGCAGGTTATCCTCCAGCTGTCACAGCAAGGCACTTAGCCTTTCCAGCGGGAATTGCGGATCACGTGGCAGATATTGAGGGGAACAAGTCCGGGCTCTTTATCCTGTATGACATCCGTATTGAAATTACCTGATATTCTCTGGGATTTGTCCTTGATGCCGTCATAAAAAGCCTGAATGATATCTTCCTTGAAGCGGTCAGTGCGTGGGTGTTGCTGTACAACAGCACTGCGCTCACTGTCGCTGAATGCTTCGTAATTGATACCTAACACGTCCATTTCAACGCCAGCGGTGACGAGCGCAATTTCGGGCGCCATAAACTCCGGAATGCCCGGCGTGGTATGTAAAGCAATCGCCGTCCAGACTTTATCAATATCGGCCTGAGCGATGCCATATCCTTGCAGGAAATGTTTCGCCGCATTCGCGCCGTCAACCTCGAATCGTTTGTCACAGCTACAGTGCTCATGTGTCAGGCCGATGTCATGAAACATACATCCAACATAGAGCAGTTCATGGTCCACGTTAAGCCCAAGACGCTGACCCGCGAGCGCCCCCCAGTAGTAAACACGACTCGAATGATGAAAAAGCAGGTCAGATTCCGTATCGCGGATGAACGTGGTTGTGTCACGGGTTATTTGGGTGTCAGGAATACTCACACCATTAATTGAAAAACTCATATGCTGTCTCCGGTTGATTAAGTGAAGGTAAGCATAAAACACATGACATCCGTCCTGAATCAACTTATAACGATGATTAAGGACATTAAGATTAAATAAGACTTCTGCAAAGCAATGATTCACAACATCACCATACTGGCTGTGCCTAACGTTCAACTGCTTGATGTCTCAGGCCCTCTGGACGTGTTCGCTGAGGCGAACCGCATATTGCACCGGCAGGTCTATTCCCTGAGCGTGATGTCAACTGGGTCAGACATCATCACTTCCTCTTCAGGCGTTAGGCTGATGGCCGATGTGATTTTGAGCCATACCGCCAGCCACCCGGCAGACACGTTTCTTGTGGCTGGCGCGCCGGATGCACATAACCATACCCTTTCAGAACAGGAGCGCGTTGCAATCATCGAAATGTGTCATCGCAGTCAGCGTTACGGCTCTGTCTGTACTGGTGCCCTGCTGCTGGCGCAGACCGGACTGTTGAAACAGCGTCGGGTGACAACCCACTGGGAGTGTGCTGAACTGCTCGCGATGCGTTTTCCCGAAATCACGGTTGAACCGGACATGTTCTATGTGGCTGATGGACCGTTGAGAACTGCTGCGGGGGTGACATCCGGGCTGGATCTGGCGCTCCGGTTGGTTGAAGAAGATCTGGGCCGTGAGCTCGCGATGGAGGTGGCAGCGAGTCTCGTCATGTTTTTCAGGCGACCGGTCTGTCAGGGGCACTTTATCCGCAGGAGCCAGTTGTCCCTATCCGGGAGAGCCGCTTTTCAGGATTTGCAACGCTGGGCGCAGGTAAACTTGCAGGATATCAGTGGCCTACAGGATATGGCTACACACATGAACCTGAGCATCAGGCATCTGGGACGCCTGTTCCGCCAGGAGCTCAACATGAAGGCCGGAGTGTGGTTGGAGAATGCACGTATTGAGAAAGCGCGAACGTTACTTGAGGAAGGCAGGCTCCCGCTCAAGGCAATACCGGGAGCCTGTGGATACAGAAGCAGCGATGTGATGCGCAGGGCCTTTATTAAAAATACGGGCATGACCCCTTCTGTTTATAGAAAAATATTCCTACAGACGCAGCAGACTGGCATTAAAGAAGAAAACTGACGGTCAGACATGAGATTCTCAGCTGGAACCGCCGAGAATTTTGTCAACAGCCTATTAGGCAAAGGTTTACTGGCTATTTTTGCTAATGATGAAGTGCTGAACTTTGGGGCAGTTCAGTTTACGGCAAGGTGTTGGCAATCTCTATACAGGTTTGAATTGGAAGCCACATTTCAAGGCGAGAATGATCGCTGGGATCAGCCGGTAAAAAATCATACTGTTGATAAAAGGGAACGACTTGTGGAGACATAGGATCGACAAATAGCCCAATGGCCGAAATTTGTTGTGCAACCAATGCTGTTCGATATATAGCATCAATCAATAACCGCTCACCTAAACCTTGTCCTTGTTGTGAATGATCCACCGCAAGACGGGCTAGTTTTACAGCACTGAGTGGATGGGGATAGTTTTTGTAATCTTTGTGAGCAGGTGGCGTTGTCACAGAATATCCGGTGAGGGTGTGATAACCCATGATTGTCGCAGGGGCAGAATCCCGGCAGGCCACATAAGTTTTTGACATGTGCTTTACGGTTTTCTGCCGGGCTTGTTGTTGTAGAAACTGATTTAATTCAGCTACGCTGCAATCAAAAGTTTTGCGGTTATGTTGCTGAGTTACCTCTTCAATGATTATTGACATTCACCGTTTCCTTGTAGTGCTTCGCTGCTTTGAGCAACTTATTATTTGCTTTTGGCGGATTTTCCAAAGCTGCAAACAATGCATCAGCACCTGCCATTGAGAGGTGTAATGTTTCGGTCCGTTCAATCACATTACGTGCTTTCTCCATCGCTGATTCGATAAGGAATTGTGAAATGGTTGTACCGGAGTAATCAGCTGCCCTTTGTATGATTTCTTGAATCTCTGTAGAGATTCGTGCAACCAAACGGGCTTCTTTACGTTCTGCATGAGAAGTCATTATTTTACCTAAGTTTTCAGGTCTTATAGATAGAAAGAACGGAAGCGGTGTGCTTCACCTTCTTTGGTAAAGATCGCCATTATGGCATATAAGTAATTAACGTCAACATGTGTGCCTTTTCGGCATACATCTATAATCACGTGAGCTTTTTTAAGTTCAATTTTGTTGATTTAGGGTACAGCCTGTAAGCAAACAGTATCACAAATAAATTTGACATTAGTGGTAATATCGGTTTTACATACCGAATAATTTTTAAAGAAATTATATCTAACTAACAGAATTAATAGATATATATTCCTAATATTATAATCAGCTCGTTTTTTATATTCATATTTATCAGGCTAAAGTACTGTCCATTTATAAACATTGGCTGAAAGCTTGAGTCTTATGTCACCCATTATGTCATCAATGGAAATCAGATATATATTTGGATAAGTAATTAATTGTGTTATTTTTTTATCTTGATATTGTTTATTTAAGGTATTAAATCCAATGAATTTTCATATTCATAATATTTTTCTATTATTAAAAAGGAATATATATGAAAATTAGTATTTATTTGAAATTGTTTCATTCCGGTGTTAAATGTAATTAGCGTTTACATTAGTTATGTAATTTGATTATTATAAAATAAGATGTAGTGAAGTCAGTTTACGTTTTATATGGGAAAATATACATGGATTTATTGTAACGTAATGATAAGTAATATTTTTATTGTTTTTGTCTTGTTCCTTGGCTGTTGGAGACTATTGATATTTATAAACACCTAATTTTATCTGAAATAATTTCAATCAGATATTAATACTAAATGGACAAAATACAGCAAGGATTTAGCGCTCATGCCAGTAGATATATTCAATAGATCCATTTTTATTTAGTTGTGGAATTCAGCGTCGATTAATAAAAAATTGCCGTAGATCAAAGACGCTTATCTAAAAAACAGGAAGAAAATGGAATGCCTTATTTCGGTTCATTTGATGAACCATTTATTTTGTTATCAGGAAAATTATCGTCTCAAAATTGTTAATTATGCGGATGTAACCGGGATATTACATCAAACAGCTGAGGGAAAATATTGCTGGAGTATCTTTTGATGCCTGGTATGTCCGTTGTTATTTTTCTGAAAAATAAAAGAAAAACATTTGTGATGGTTGCTGGGAATAACCGTTTTCAAATATCCAATAGATTCGTTGAGGTAGTAAGCAGATGAAAGACAGTATTACCAGAAAGGAAAATACCCTTGAAGCGGGGTTGTTGCTGGAAACCAGGAACGCCACAGAAACCCCGTATCCTGACCATTTATGTATCCATCAGTTGTTTGAACAACAGGCGGAGAAAACCCCGGCTGCCGCAGCGTTAATCGCAGGGGATAAAACCCTGAGCTACGCCGAACTAAATGCCCGCGCTAACCGGCTGGCCTGTCAACTGATTGAACAGGGTGTGTACCCGGATGACTACGTGGCGATTCTTTTAGAACGCTCGGTTGAACTGGTAGTGGCTCAGTTGGCTATCCTGAAAGCCGGTGCGATTTATGTCCCTGTCGATCCCAACGTACCGAATGAGCGGAAAAGCTGGCTGATAAACGATTGTGCCGCCAAATTACTGCTGACTGATATGCAGACCGAGATCCCGGTTGACTTAGTTGTTCCGCGGCTCCGCCTTACCCCCGAGACAGAACCAATCTGGGAAGAGGAGCATCGCAATCCTGATTTATTGGGTTCCAGTGCCGGGCCGGCGTATATCATGTACACCTCTGGTTCGACGGGGGCACCAAAAGGGGTCATCGTGCCTCACCGGGCTGTCGTCCGGCTGGTTATCAATAATGGCTATGCTGAAATCGAACCCAATGACCGAATTGCTTTCGCTGCTAATCCGGCTTTCGATGCCAGCACCTTCGAAGTTTGGGCGCCGTTGCTCAACGGTGCTGCGCTGGTGGTTATTGATCATACTACGTTGCTGACGCCGCGGGATTTTGCCCAGGCGTTACAGGCGCATTGCATTACGGTCCTGTGGATGAGTGTCGGGCTGTTTAACCGGCTGGCGGCGGAGCTATCCCCGGTATTGCCTCAACTTAAAATGCTGCTGGTCGGGGGAGATGTTCTCGATCCGCATGTCATTGCTCAAGTGCTGCGTAAGAGCCCGCCACAACAGTTATTGAATGCCTACGGCCCGAGTGAGGGAACCACGTTTACCACGACCTACCATATTGACGCGTTAACATCGGGTACGACTTCTATTCCTATTGGTCGACCCATTGCCAACACCCGGATTTATTTGCTGGATACTGACGGTCAGCCGGTACCATTGGGGATGACCGGTGAGATTTACGTCGGAGGTGACGGAGTGGCCTGTGGTTATCTCAATCGCCCTGAACTGACCGCTGAACGCTTTCTCACCGATCCATTTAGCGATAAACCGAATGCGCGTATGTACCGGACCGGAGATTTGGCCCGCTATCTGCCGGACGGCAATCTGGAATTCCTGGGCCGTAACGATCAGCAGGTGAAAATCCGCGGTTTCCGGATTGAACCGGGGGAAATTGAGGCCCGGCTGGTGGAATATCCGGCGATACGTGAAGCCGTGGTGCTGGCGTTAGGGGAGGGGCAGGATAAACAACTGGTTGCTTATGTGCTGACCCAAGAGAATGACGGATTGGCCGCTCGTTTGCGTGAATACCTGAGTGCGCGGTTGCCGGATTATATGGTCCCGGTGGCCTTTGTGCGTCTGAATGAATTCCCATTGACGCCGAATGGTAAATTGGATCGCCGGGCGTTGCCGGCACCGGGGGAGGATGCTTTCGCCCGTCAGGTTTATGCAGCGCCGCTAGGAGAGATGGAGATTGTTCTGGCGACCCTTTGGAGCGAATTACTGGATATTGAGCGAATTAGCCGGCATGACAGCTT
This sequence comes from Photorhabdus temperata, assembly GCF_025384845.1. Lineage (NCBI taxonomy): Bacteria > Pseudomonadati > Pseudomonadota > Gammaproteobacteria > Enterobacterales > Morganellaceae > Photorhabdus > Photorhabdus temperata. The sequence goes on from NZ_JAJAFX010000062.1 coordinate 12,226, forward strand.
CTTTGCGCTGGGTGGTCATTCTCTGCTCGGTGTACGGATGATTGAACGTCTGCGCAGCCTGGGATTAACACTGGCCGCCCGTAACCTGTTCCAGAGTCCGGTGCTGTCAGAACTGGCCCAGACATTGGAGCAACATCAAGCTGTAGTGGTGCCGCCCAATATCATCACATTAGCGACCACGGCGTTGACGCCGGAGATGTTGCCGCTGATTGATCTGACTCAACCTGAAATTGACCACATTGTTGAACAGGTGCCGGGCGGGATTGCTAATGTTCAGGATATCTATGCCCTGTCGCCGTTGCAGGACGGTATTTTGTTCCATCATCTGCTGGCGAAGGAAGGTGATCCCTATCTGCTGGCCTATCCGATGATTTTTGCTGACCGGGCGCTGCTGGATCGCTATCTGGCGGCGATGCAACAGGTGGTTGATCGCCATGATGTCTTGCGGACCTCATTTATCTGGCAGGAATTATCTACACCGGCGCAGGTAGTCTGGCGTCAGGCGCCTTTATCGGTCACTGAACTGATCCTGGACCCAGCTGATGGGCTAGTGGGTGAGCAATTGGCTCACCGTTTTGACCCGCGTCAGTATCGTTTTGATCTGAATCAGGCCCCATTGTTGCGCTTTGTGGTGGCGCAGGAAACCGATGGCCGTTGGCACGTGCTGCAATTGCAGCATCACTTGATTGGCGACCATACGACAATGGAAGTGATGCATCGCGAAGTGCAGGTCTGCCTTGCCGGACAGGATGACAACTTGCCGGTACCGGTGCCTTTCCGCAATCTGGTGGCGCAAGCCCGGCTGGATATCAATCAGGCAGAGCATACCCGCTTCTTTACCGACATGTTGGCTGACGTGGATGAGCCGACACTGCCGTTTGGCCTGACCGAGGTGCATCGTGATGGTTCGCAGGTCACACAATCGCACCGGATGTTATCGCCGGCGTTAAACGACCGCCTTCGTCAGCAGGCGAAACGTTTGGGCGTCAGTGTGGCAACATTGTGCCATCTGGCGTGGGCGCAGGTGTTGTCGCAAACCAGTGGTCAGGAAAAAGTGGTGTTTGGCACGGTGCTGTTTGGGCGCATGGCGGCGGGAGAAGGGGCTGACAGCGGCATGGGGCTGTTTATCAATACCTTGCCGCTGCGGCTAGATATGGATGATACGTCGGTGCATGACAGTGTACGGCTGGCACAGTCCCGACTGGCCGGATTGCTGGATTATGAACATGCTTCACTGGCGCTGGCCCAGCGTTGCAGTGGGGTAGCGGGCGGCACGCCACTGTTTAGCGCCTTGTTGAACTACCGGCATAATGAGCAGCCGCTGATCCCACATGAGGCTGTACCGGGTATCGAATTTCTGGGTGAACAGGAGCGGACCAACTACCCGTTTGTGCTGTCGGTAGAGGACGGGGGTTCTACTCTGGGGTTGACTGCGCAGGTAGTACAGCCGTTTGAGCCGGATCGGGTATGCGGTTATATGCAACAGGCGCTAGCAAGTCTGGCAGAAGCACTGGAGCGGGCACCGGAAACGCCGGTACGGGCACTGAATATTTTGCCTGAAACGGAACGCGCGTTATTGCTGGAAACTTGGAACGCGACTGAAACACCGTATCCTGAGCAGTTATGCATTCATCAGTTGATTGAACAACAGGTAGAAAAAACGCCTGACGCTACAGCGTTGGTGTATGAAGGACAAATCCTGAGTTATGCCGAATTGAATGCCGGCGCCAACAGGCTGGCCCATCAACTGATTGCACTGGAAATCGCGCCGGATCAGCGGGTGGCGATCTGCACGGCAAGCTCACCGGCGCGGGTGGTGGGGTTGTTGGCGGTGCTGAAAGCTGGTGGGGCCTACGTGCCGCTGGATCCGGCTTATCCGGGTGAACGTCTGGCGCATATTCTGAATGATGCGGCCCCCTCAATAATATTGGCTGATGAGACCGGACGGCTAGCGTTGGGTGAGGAGGTGCTTGCCGGGCTGACTCTGCTTGATCCGAATACCTTGCCTGATCAACCGGACAGCAACCCGCAGATACCGACGCTGACCTCCCGTCATCTGGCCTATGTGATTTACACCTCCGGTTCTACCGGCGTACCCAAAGGGGTGATGGTTGAACATCGTGGGCTGGTCAATCTTATCCGGGATCAAATCGTTCAGTTCGACATTCGTAGCAGTAGCCGGATGTTGCAGTTCGCTTCATTTGGTTTCGATGCCAGTGTCTGGGAAACCATGATGGCGCTGACCGGTGGAGCGGGTTTGGCTATTCCGGCCGACACGGTTCGTCAGGATCCGCACCACCTCTGGCGTTATCTGGAAGAGCAGGCGGTGACGCACGCTTGTTTGACTCCGGCCCTGCTGCGGGATGGGGCTGATTTACCGGCGCTGACGACAAAGCCGACCGTGATACTGGGCGGTGAAGCGCCCAGTGTGACTCTGCTCCAGGCCCTGTGTAGCCGGGCAACGCTGTTTAATGCGTATGGCCCGACGGAAATCACGGTGTGCGCGAGTGTCTGGCGTTGTCCGTCCGACTATGCGGGAGGATTAATCCCCATTGGGCGTCCGACGGCGAATACCCGGATTTATCTGCTGGATAACTACAGGCAGCCAGTACCATTGGGGGCCGTGGGGGAGCTGTATATTGGTGGTGCTGGTGTGACGCGCGGCTATCTCAATCTCCCTGACCTGACTGACGAACGTTTCTTGGCTGACCCGTTTAGTGATGCAACTGATGCGAGAATGTATCGCACCGGGGATTTGGCCCGTTATTTGCCGGATGGCAATCTGGTGTTTGCTGGCCGTAATGACCAGCAGGTTAAAATCCGTGGATTCCGGATTGAACCGGGTGAAATCGAAGCCCGGTTGACAGAATATCCTACGGTGCGCGAAGCGTGGGTGCTGGCGCGGGGTGACGGGCAGGATAAACGTCTGGTCGCCTATGTCGTGGCGGAAGAAGATAACGGATTGGCTGCCCGTTTGCATGAACATCTGAGTGCTATTTTGCCTGACTATATGGTGCCGGCGGCTTTTGTGCGTCTGGACGCCTTCCCGCTGACGCCAAACGGCAAGCTGGATCGGCGAGCGTTGCCGGTGCCGGATCAGAATGCCTTTGCCCGTCAGGTTTACGCAGCACCACAAGGGGAGATAGAAACTGCATTGGCGGCTATCTGGAGTGAATTATTAGGCATTGAGCAGATAGGCCGGTATGACAACTTCTTTGCGCTGGGTGGTCATTCACTGTTGGCGGTACGAGTCATGAATCGTATCGCCGCTTTTGGTGTTGAACTACCGCTGGTTGCCTTATTTACCTCACCGTCACTGGCGGCCTTTGCGGAGAGAATCAGCGCCCAACGCAATGAGGGAAGGGATAGATTGTCTGAGATTATTCCCGTATCTCGTAATAGTGCTTTACCGCTGTCATTCGCTCAACAGCGTCTGTGGTTCCTGGCGCAGTTTGATGGCGTCAGTGATACCTATCATATTCCGCTGGTACTGCACTTGCGTGGTCAGCTTGATATTACCGCTTGGCAGCAGGTGCTGAATCGTCTGTTTGCCCGCCACGAAGCGCTGCGTTCACTCTTTATCATAGTTGACGGTCAACCTCAGGTTGAACTGTTGCCGGCGGAATTTGGTCTGCCGGTGAAACAATACGATCTGCGTAACGCGCCTGAAATGGATGAACAGCTTAAGCTTCTGTGCGCACAGGAAGCAGAAACACCATTTGATCTTGCCCGTGGTCCCTTAATCCGTTGTGCGCTGATACAACGGGCCGACGAGGATTACGTCTTCTTGCTGACCCAGCATCACATTGTGTCTGATGGCTGGTCTTTAGGGATCTTGAAATCAGAACTGGGTGCCCTTTATTCGGCCTGCTTGAATGAACAACCTGATCCATTGCCTCCGCTGGTTATTCAATATCCTGATTATGCCGCATGGCAGCGTAAGGTGTTCTCTGGTGAAGGGTTGCGGGCGCAGAGTGATTATTGGCGTCGCACGCTGGCCGATGCCCCGGTATTACTGGAATTGCCGACAGATCGGCCCCGTCCATCCCGGCAATCATTTACCGGCGGTCGGATCCCGGTGCAGATTGATGCCATGTTGGTACAGGCCCTGAAACAGTTGGGACGACAGCACGGTACCACATTGTTTATGACATTGTTGACCGCCTGGGCAGCGTTGTTGTCGCGTTTGTCCGGGCAGGATGATCTGGTGATTGGCATACCGAGCGCCAACCGCAACCGGCGGGAAATCGAGCCGCTGATTGGCTTCTTTGTCAATACCTTGGCATTGCGCATTGATTTGTCCGGTACACCGGATATGGTCACACTGCTCCGGCGTGTGCGGCAGACGACACTGGGCGCGCAGGAGCATCAGGATCTGCCTTTCGAGCAGGTAGTTGAGATGGTACAACCGCCCCGCAGACCGGAACATACCCCGTTATTTCAGGTAATGTTTGCCTTGCAGGAGAGTGACACAGAAGAGTGGCAACTGCCGGGATTAGCGGTGACGCCAGTCGTACAGGGATATGATATTGCTAAATTCGATCTGCAACTGGAATTGACGGAAAAGGCGGGCGAGGTTGTTGGGGAACTAAGTTATTCTTCTGCCCTGTTCGATCCTGAAACGATTGAAAGACAGGTCGGCTATTTGCAGGCCCTATTGCGGGCGATGGTGAACCATCCTCAACAATCAGTCACGACCGTCGATATCTTGTCATCCACTGAGCGGACATTATTGCTGGAAACTTGGAATGCGGCCACAGTGCCGTATCCTGAACAGTTGTGTGTTCATCAGTTGGTTGAACAGCAGGTGGAGAAGACCCCGGATGCCATAGCTGTAAAGTATGAAAATCAGACCCTCAGTTATGCTGAACTGAATGCCCGCGCTAACCGGCTGGCTCATCAGCTTATCGCACTGGGTGTCACGCCGGATCAGCGAGTGGTGATTTGTGTGACACGATCACTGGAGAGAGTCGTCGGATTGCTGGCGGTGTTGAAAGCGGGCGGGGCTTATGTGCCATTGGATCCGGCTTATTCGGGTGAACGTCTGGCTTATATGCTCACTGATGCCGCGCCAACAATTTTGCTGGCGGATAATATTGGACGGGCGGCACTGGGTGAAGAGGCTCTGGCGACGCTAACTGTACTCGATCCAAATACCCTGCCGGACCAGCCGGACAACAACCCGCAGGTCCCTGACCTCACTTCACGGCATCTGGCGTATGTGATCTACACTTCCGGTTCTACCGGCAGACCGAAAGGGGTGATGATCGAACATCAGAGTGTGGTTAACCTGACGCTGGAACAAATCGCCCAGTTTGATGTTGGTGTAACCAGCCGGATGTTGCAGTTTGCCTCATTTGCCTTTGATGCTAGCGTCTGGGAAATCATGATGGCGTTAAGCAGTGGGGCTATGCTGGTTATTCCTGCGGAAGCAGTCCGGAAAAACTCGCACCGTCTCTGGCATTACCTGGAAGAACAGAAAGTGACGCACGCCTGCATGACACCAGCCATGCTCCACGATGGCGCCGGTTTGCCTGAGATAGCCATAAAACCCACATTAATATTCGCAGGAGAAGCGCCGGCTAGCGCCTTGTTTCAGACATTGTGCGACCGGGCCGATTTGTTCAATGTTTATGGCCCGACGGAAATCACCGTTTGCGCCACCACCTGGAATTGCCCGTCAGACTATACCGGGGGATTAATTCCCATCGGTAACCCGACAGTTAACAAACGTCTCTATCTGTTGGACAAACATGGTCAGCTGGTGCCGCTGGGCGCGGTAGGTGAGTTATATATTGGCGGTGTTGGTGTGGCCCGTGGCTATCTCAATCGCCCTGAACTGACTGCCGAACGTTTCCTCACCGATCCGTTTAGTGATGAAACTGATGCCCGGATGTACCGCACCGGGGATTTAGCCCGTTACCTGCCGGACGGCAATCTGGTATTTGCCGGTCGTAATGACCAGCAAGTTAAAATCCGTGGTTTCCGTATTGAACCGGGGGAAATCGAGGCGCATCTGACCGAACATCCGGCGGTGAGCGAAGCGTTGGTACTGGCGTTTGGAGACGGTCAGGATAAGCGTTTAGTTGCCTATGTGGTCGCGGAGGCGGATAACGGACTGGCCGCCAGCCTGCGTAAACATCTGAGTGATATTTTACCCGATTATATGGTACCGGCGGCTTTTGTGCGTCTGGATACCTTTCCGCTGACTCCGAACGGTAAATTGGATCGCCGGGCGTTGCCGGTGCCTGATCAACATGCCTTTGCCCGCCAGGTTTACGAAGCGCCGCAAGGGGAAATTGAGACTGCGCTCGCCACTATCTGGAGTGAATTGCTGGAGGTTGAGCAGATTAGCCGGCACGACAGCTTCTTTGCGCTGGGTGGTCACTCGTTGCTCGCTGTGCGGATGATTGAACACTTGCGGCGTAGGGGGCTGGGCGTATCGGTCCAAACGCTATTCGAGCATCAGACACTCAGTGTTTTGGCTCAGTCTCTGGCGCAACATCGTGAAATCCCGGTACCTGACAACGGCATTACACCGGATACTCTTGTGCTGACACCAGAAATGTTACCGTTGATTGATCTGACTCAGCCTGAGATTGACCGCATAATTGAACAAATTCCGGGTGGGGTTGCCAACATTCAGGATATCTATGCTTTGTCACCGCTACAGGATGGTATTTTGTTCCACCATTTGCTGGCAAACGAAGGCGATCCTTATCTGCTGATAACCCAACAAGCTTTTGTGGATCGGTCTTTGCTGGATCGTTATCTGGCCGCGGTTCAACAGGTGGTTGACCGCCATGATATTCTGCGTACCGCGTTTATCTGGCAGGGGTTATCCGCTCCGGCTCAGGTGGTTTGTCGGCAGGTTCCCTTATCCATCACAGAGTTGGCACTCAATCCGGTTGACGGATCGATCAGTGACCAACTGGCCCAACGCTTTGATCCGCGCCGGCATCGTATTGATCTGAGTCAGGCACCGTTGTTGCGCTTTGCCATTGCTCAGGATACCGATGGCCGCTGGATCCTGCTGCAACTGCTGCATCACCTGATTGGCGACCATACCACGCTGGAAGTGATGAACAGCGAGGTGCAGGCGTATCTTACCGGACGGGGAGACAGCTTACCGGCTTCGACACCTTTCCGTCATCTGGTGGCGCAGGCCCGGTTGGGCGCCAGCCAGCCGGAACATACCCGTTTCTTTACCGATATGCTGGCGGCGGTGGATGAGCCGACGTTGCTGTTCGGGCTAACGGAAGTACACCATGACGGCTCGCAGGTGACGGAATCGCACCAGATGTTGACGCCTGCACTGAATAACCGTCTGCGTGATCAGGCCCGGCATTTGGGCGTCAGCGTGGCAGCGTTGTGTCATTTGGCCTGGGCGCAGGTGTTGTCGCGTACCAGTGGTCAGAAGCAAGTGGTGTTTGGCACGGTGTTGTTTGGGCGTATGCAGGCTGGTGAAGGTGCCGACAATGGCATGGGACTGTTTATTAATACCCTGCCTTTACGGTTGGATATAGATGAAACCCCGGTGCGGGAGAGTGTACAGACCGCCCATACCCGATTGGCGGGATTGCTGGCCCATGAACATGCATCACTGGCGCTGGCTCAACGTTGCAGTGGGGTAGCCAGTGGCACACCGCTGTTCAATGCGTTGTTGAATTACCGGCATAATACCCAGCCGGTCACGCCGGATAAAATCATCAGCGGTATTGAATTCTTTGGCGCACAGGAGCGGACCAACTACCCGTTTGTGTTATCGGTAGAGGATGGTGGTGCCGATCTAGGGCTGACGGCTCAGGTGGTGCAGCCATTTGATCCGGAACGGATATGCGGTTATATGCAACAAGCGCTGGAAAGCCTGGCAGAAGCGCTTGAACAGACCCCGGAAACGCCGGTACAGATGTTGGAAATTTTGCCGGAAACTGAGCGCACATTGTTGCTGAAAACCTGGAATGCGACTGAAACAGCCTATCTTGACCAGCTGTGCATTCATCAACTGTTTGAACAACAGGTGGAGAATGCCCCGGACGCCACCGCGTTGGTATATGAAAACCAATCCTTTAGCTATGCGGAATTGAATACTCGCGCCAACCGGCTGGCGCATCAGCTTATCGCGCTGGGTGTCGTGCCGGATCAACGGGTGGCGATTTGCGTGGCAAGTTCACCGGCGCGGATAGTGGGGCTGCTGGCAATATTGAAAGCGGGTGGCGCCTACGTGCCGCTGGATCCTGCTTATCCGGGTGAGCGCCTGATTCATATTTTGACCGATGCTGCACCGGCTATTTTGTTGGCAGATAAAACCGGACGTTCAGCATTAAACGAGCAAATGCTTGCACAACAAGTTGTTCTTGATCCGAATTCATTGCCTGATCAGCCGGACAACAACCCACAAGTCTTTGCATTGACCTCCCGTCATCTGGCTTATGTGATTTACACCTCCGGCTCGACTGGTACGCCGAAAGGGGTGATGGTTGAACATTGCGGGCTGGTCAACCTTATCCGGGATAAAATCGGCCAATTCGCCATTCATTCCCATAGCCGGATGTTGCAATTCGCTTCATTTGGTTTCGATGCCAGTGTCTGGGAAATTATGATGACATTAGGCAGTGGCGCCAGCCTGGCTATTCCTGACGATGCTGTTCGTCAGGACCCGCATCGCCTCTGGCATTATCTGGAAGAGCAATCGGTGACGCACGCTTGTTTGACACCCGCCCTGCTGCGAGATGGCGCTGATTTACCGGCGATGACCATCAAACCGACATTAATACTGGGCGGTGAAGCGCCCAGTGTGGCCTTGCTCCAGGCACTGAGTGGCCGGGCAACGGTATTCAATGCCTATGGCCCGACAGAAATCACCGTTTGTGCCACCGCCTGGCGTTGCCCGTCAGACTATCAGTCAGACTATCAGGATGGATTCATTCCTATTGGACGTCCGACGGCCAATACCCGTGTTTATCTGCTGGATGCCCTCGGCCAGCCGGTGCCTTTGGGAGCGGTGGGTGAGCTGTATATTGGTGGTGCCGGTGTGGCGCGTGGCTATCTCAATCGCCCTGAACTGACCGGCGAACGTTTCCTTGCTGATCCGTTTAGTCACGCAGCTAATGCACGGATGTATCGCACCGGGGATTTGGTTCGCTACCTGCCGGACGGCAATCTGGTCTTTGTTGGCCGTAACGACCAACAGATTAAAATTCGTGGTTTCCGGATTGAACCGGGGGAAATCGAAGTTCGGCTGACAGAACATTCCGCGGTACGTGAAGCGCTGGTACTGGCGCTGGGTGATGGGCAGGACAAACGTCTGGTTGCCTATGTGGTGGCAGAAGTGGATGACGGGCTAGTTAACCATCTGCGTGAACATCTGAGCGCGTTGTTGCCTGACTACATGGTACCGGCGGCCTTTGTACGTCTGGACGTATTCCCGCTGACACCTAACGGCAAACTGGATCGTCGGGCGCTACCGGCACCGGGAGAAGAAGCCTTTGCCCGCCAGATTTACGCGGCACCACAAGGGGAAACGGAAACTGCACTGGCCGCTATTTGGCATGACTTACTGGGCGTTGAGCAGATAAGCCGGTATGACAGCTTCTTTGCATTGGGTGGTCATTCATTGCTTGCGGTGCGCATGGTCGAACGCTTGCGTAACCTGGGTTTAACGCTGGCAGTACGTGACCTGTTCCAATCCCCTGTACTGTCTGAGCTTGCTCAAACCTTGAAACTAAATCAGGGCGAAGGTGTGCCTGCCAACGTGATTACACCGGCAACAACGGTGTTGACGCCGGAAATGTTACCGTTGATTGATCTCACTCAGCCTGAAATTGATCACATCGTCGAACAGATACCGGGCGGGATCAGCAATATTCAGGATATCTATGCGTTGTCGCCGTTACAGGACGGCATTCTGTTCCACCATCTATTGGCAAACGTAGGCGACCCATATTTGCTGGCGGGCCAGATGGCCTTTACTGATCGGCCTCTGTTGGACCGTTATCTGGCTGCGGTTCAACAGGTGATTAACCGTCATGACATCCTGCGAACCGCTTTTATCTGGGAAGGATTATCGGTTCCTGCTCAGGTGGTTTGCCGTCAAGTGCGATTGTCGGTGACTGAATTGACACTGGATCCGGCTGACGGGCCGGTCAGTGACCAGCTAGCTCAACATTTTGATCCGCGCCGGCATCGTATTGATTTGGGACAGGCACCGCTGCTGCGTTTCATCGTGGCGCCGGAGACCGATGGACGCTGGATTGTACTGCAACTGATGCATCATCTGATTGGTGACCATACCGCGTTGGATGTGATGAGCAACGAAGTTCAGGCCTATCTTGATGGACAGGAAAGCAACCTGCCTGCGCCGGCGCCTTTCCGCAATCTGGTGGCGCAGGCCCGGCTGGGGGTAAGTCAGGAGCAGCATGTTCGCTTCTTTACCGACATGTTGGCTGAGGTGGATGAGCCTACGTTGCCGTTCGGATTGACCGAGGTACATCATGATGGCTCACAAATGACAGAATCACACCGGATGTTGACCGCGGAGCTGAATAACCGCTTACGCGGTCAGGCCCGGCGTCTGGGCGTGAGCCTGGCGGCCTTGTGTCATCTGGCTTGGGCGCAGGTGTTGTCGCGTACCAGCGGTCAGGAGCAAGTGGTATTCGGCACGGTATTATTCGGGCGCATGGCCGCCGGTGAAGGTGCAGACAATGGCATGGGACTGTTTATCAATACCTTGCCGCTACGGCTGGATATGGATGACACGCCGGTACAGGACAGTGTACAGGCGGCACATCGCCGGCTGGCGGGATTGTTGACACATGAACATGCGTCACTGGCGCTGGCTCAACGGTGCAGTGGGGTACAGGGTGGAACTCCATTGTTCAGTACCTTGCTGAACTACCGGCACAACACATTGCCGACGGCTTCGAATGAAATCATGAGCGGTGTTGAATTCCTTGGTGCACAGGAGCGGACCAACTATCCGTTTACGCTGTCAGTGGAAGATTTTGGTGAAGCGCTGGGTTTAACCGCGCAAATTGCCCAGCCATTTGATCCGGAGCGGGTATGTGGTTATATGCAACAGGCGCTGGAAAGTTTGGTGGCGGCACTTGAACAGGCCCCGGAAACGCCGGTGCGGATGCTGGAAATCCTGCCTGAAACAGAGCGTAATTTATTGCTGAAAACCTGGAACGCGACGGAAACCGCGTATCCTGACCAACGGTGCATTCATCAACTGTTTGAACAACAAGTGGAGAAAAACCCTGATGCTACGGCGTTGATCTATGAAGAGCAAGCCCTCAGTTATGTGGAGTTGAACGCCTGTGCTAACCGGCTGGCTCATCAATTAATTGAACTGGGCGTGCAGCCTGATCAACGGGTGGCGATTTGTGTGACGCGTTCACCATCAAGTATTGCAGGGCTATTGGCAGTACTGAAGGCGGGTGGTGCCTACGTACCACTGGATCCGGCTTATCCGGGTGATCGTCTGGCTTACATGCTGAATGATGCCGCCCCATCAGTGGTGCTGGCGGATGATACCGGGCGTGTCGCACTGGGTGAAGAAGCACTTGGAAAATTAGCCGTACTTGACCCGAATACTCGGCCTGACCAACCGGACAACAACCCGCAGATTCCTGCGTTAACTTCACGGCATCTGGCCTATGTGATTTATACTTCCGGCTCGACCGGTATGCCGAAAGGGGTGATGGTTGAACATCGTGGGTTGGTCAACCTTATCCGGGATAAAATCAGCCAGTTTGACATCCATTCCCATAGCCGGATGTTGCAATTCGCCTCATTTGGTTTCGATGCCAGCGTCTGGGAAATCTTGATGGCACTGTGTGGTGGCGCCACCCTGGATATTCCTGCCGACACGGTTCGTCAGGATCCGCTCCGCCTTTGGCATTATCTGGAAGAACAGGCGGTGACTCACGCCTGCCTGACACCGGCTCTGCTGCGGGATGGCGCCGATTTACCGGAAATAACCATAAGACCAACATTGATACTGGGTGGTGAAGCGCCCAGTGCGGCGCTGCTTCAGGCACTGCGTGGCCGGGCCACGCTGTTCAATGCTTATGGCCCGACAGAAATCACGGTATGTGCCACCACCTGGCGTTGCCCGGCGGATTATATCGATACGTTAACGCCTATTGGACGTCCGACGGCCAACACCTGTGTTTATCTGCTGGATGCTTGCGGCCAGCCGGTCCCATTGGGAGCGGTAGGGGAATTGTATCTCGGTGGTGACGGTGTCGCGCGTGGCTATCTCAATCGTCCTGACTTGACCGCTGAACGTTTCCTGGCTGATCCGTTTAGCCAGACACCGGATGCGCGGATGTACCGAACCGGGGATTTGGCCCGCTACTTGCCGGATGGCAACCTGATATTTATTGGCCGTAATGACCAGCAAGTTAAAATCCGGGGATTCCGTATTGAGCCGGGTGAAATCGAAGCCCGGCTGACGGAGTACCCGGTGGTGCGTGAAGCTATCGTATTGGCTCTGGGTGACGGGCAGGATAAACGGCTGGTGGCTTATGTGGCGGCGCCGGCGGATGATGGATTGGCTGCCTGTTTATATAGCCATCTGAGAGCACTGTTGCCTGACTACATGGTACCGGCGGCTTTTGTACGTCTGGACGCATTCCCGCTAACCCCTAACGGTAAGCTGGATCGCCGGGCACTGCCGGAACCTGATCAGAATGCCTTTGCCCATCAAGTTTATGAAGCGCCGCAAGGGGAGGTTGAGATCGCATTGGCTGCTATCTGGCGTGAATTGCTGGAGGTTGAGCAAATAGGCCGATATGACAATTTCTTTGCGTTGGGTGGACACTCGTTGCTTGCTATGCGGATGATAAACCTTGCCGCAGGCCGTGGTTTGATGTGTACATTGAATAACCTATTCCAATTCCCTGTGCTGGTTGAACTGGTATCAAAAATCACATTAGATCCACTGTCTCAGCCGCAAAGCAGTGCGATACCTGTGCGGCCATCCGGAATGGAACCGCCGTTATTCTTTGTACCCAGCGGCATGGATGATTACTCCTATGTCTTTGGATTAGCTCAACATATTCAGTCAGACTATCCGATTTATGCATTGCCCTGGCCGTCCATCAATGAAGAGCCGGTATCGACTATTGAAGCGTTGGCCGCCAAAATGATCACCTTTATGAAGGCGGTTCAACCGGAAGGCCGATACCGGATCTACGGTTACTCTTCTGGTGGCGTATTGGCTTATGCCATTGCCCAGCAACTTTTGAACGCCGGTGAGACCGTTGATTTCCTAGGTTTGATTGACACGCCTGCCCCGCACTGCTTCAAGCAGCAGGTCATTCAACCGAAACTCCAGTTTCTTGCTGAACTGGCAAAACAGTCGGGTGGGGAACATGAAGAGGAGATTGCGGTATTGCATCAGAGAATCGATAAACTGAATTTGGTGCAATTTATTGCCGCGGCGCAGGAACTGGAACTATACCCGGCAAACTTGCGTCCTGACTTGATTGCAAAACGTTGGGAACAGATGGGAAATTATGTGCAAATGGTCAAAGAATATAAACCACAAGCCTTAGCGATAACGCTCCACCAGTTCTATGCGATGGAATCTTACCCGCAGATCCCTTTCGTGACGGAAGCCACATTGCCCTCCTTGAGTATGGAACCGTCGTTAGGCTGGAAGCAGGTTGTGCCTGATTCTTCGCTCCAGCTAACATCTGTACCGGGCGACCACTTTAGCTTGATGGAGGATAGTGAAAATAAAACTATTTTGGCTAAAACCTTAAGCATGGCGTTGGCAATGAATTGTGAAGCGGAGGCGGTGTAATGTCAGTGATATTGCAGGAATAGCAAGCAATTATTGACGACGGATGCTGTCCGGTTAAAGGTATTTATAATGGGCAAGGATGCCCGCACCTTAATGAGCAATATCCGTAAGGCGGGTATTGCTTTACCCGCGATATCCTTTGTCGTTACGCATAACAAAAAAGCGACATAACGCCGCTTTTTTGTTTGTGGTGAATTTACCAAATTATTTTTAATTCACACCAGCGGCCAATTCAACATTACCACGCAGTCATTGTAATTATCCTTGGTGCCGTTTTCAGCGCCGATAGTTGCTATTCCTGGTTTTCCGTCAAGTATATTATCGAAATAACGAAGTTTGCAGGGTTTGCCATCTCCTGTAATTTCAATACAGACTTTGCCTGTACCTGATGTGTAGGCTTTGGTCGCCGTCAGATTATTTTCTCCTTTACCGGTTAATGTGTCTACCAGGAGATCGTCAATATATACCTTTACCGTTTGCTGAATGTTCGTATTATTATAGGCTATCAAGCCAAACCGAATACTTTGAGGTAATTGGAAACAGTGTTTACCGGTGTCATTGGTACCGAATGTTCCGCCACTGCCTCCATTATTATTGCCATGTTTACTACCTAATAAATCTGTATTAACAGATACCGCTGCTTGAATTTTGTGGAAAGAGACACCAGGCCAACCAGATCGGGTGAGTCGAGGTCCACCATCAATAGCATTCAATTTCGTATTGTATCTAATATAATTACTGTCTTTGAAAAAGTAGATAAACTGGCTGGCAATGCTCTTCCATAAAACAACAGCATCCAAATTTGCATTGAATGCAGCGTACTTGCCGGTAGTTCCCCATCTGGCAGAGATAGTTTTCTTATTAATTTTGTGCGAACTGACAGTATAATCAATACAATCATATCCTTTGAAGAAACAAACAATATCTTGTTTTATATCGACCCATTCTATAGCTGCATCTATCCCATTTTCAAATTCAGTACCTTTCAATCCAGGCCATCCCTCTACAATGGGTTTTGGTCCATCACTTACTTGTGCTTTCGCTATATCGAATTTAAGATATTGTGAACCTTTAAAAAAATATAGAGAACCATTTAAATTGACGATATCGTCGATCTGTCTTTGGAATTCAACAGGAAGGTTAGGCCAGTCGTTACTGATAGATTGGGGATAACCAGTGTATGCTTTATGTAATTGATCATTATATTTAATATTTTCCGAGTTAAGAAATAAGTAGGTATCTGTATTCATTTATTATATATCCTTCATGGTAATTATATTATAACATATTGTTTATATTATTATTTTTTGTTGAAATGGATTGAAAGTAGTGTTGAAAAATTTTCTTTAATTATGAAATTTCATTATATGTTTAGTTCTCCAAGATGATTTTAATTATTGGAGATTAATGTCATGAGTAGGTTGTAATCAAGGTTATATATTAATAATTTATTTATTAATTTAATTGCTCTGATTTTTTAAAAAAATAAAAATACATGCTAAGAAATGAGGATGATATAAATTTAATGGAGTTTAAAGCGCTATTTTATATTTTTGGTGATGACATTTAAAAGTGTATTGATGATATCGTCGGTATAATGCTGATTTTATTTACTGATGGTTTTTATTTTAGTTTATTGTTAAATTACATTAAAGGTATGAAAAGAGACATGACTTAAATAAAACGGTAGAAAAGTAATGCTATTCAACGGGATAAAATAGTATTAAATAATTTTAAACGGATGTATTTAGTTAAGTTATTTATTTGCGGGTTTTGTTATTCCTGTTTTTCATGAATGATTATTTAACTGTCTTATAAAAAAATTATTCTTCAGTTGAAAACGTTATTAAAGCAGGTTAATTTTATAAAATAGATTGTCTAATTAACCTATTCATATTTTTATTTATCTTTTTTTACGGAGTATATAAGCATTAATAAAGCCGATTCTTTTTCTAATTTTCACTAATAGATTTATGATAGGCAGGTTTTAAACTGTTATTAAAAGCTATTTTTTAACTTATATAATAAGGTTTTAGCTGTTTTTCACCACTTTTAATGCCTGATTTTTGTTAAGTTTAATCATCATGGTATATTGTGTTTTACATTTAATCAACGTTAATCATACTCGCTTTTTATCTTTATTGACGCTGTTTTACTGGCAATTTTGAGCAGTTTTCATAAGTTACCCTCTTGTATTTTATCTTCATAAATTAACTCGTAAATAGCTTGATGGTATAAAGAGATACCTCTTTATTTTTTTTCGAATAATATTTTTTTTACTGATTTATTTCAATTTTCTGTTAATGGTTAATAGACTTCGATTAAATATAATCAATATCATTTTAAAAATTCCACTTATAGTTAAATACGTCTTTTATATAAAAGCTTTAATACATTTAACATAACAGGGAATAAGCCGTTTTTGGTTACTCTGTCCCTTTTCAAAATCTGGTATTAGTGGGCGTTTGTTTTTTCCCTTTAGCTAATGAATCACCGAAAAGAAAACAGCTTCCCAATAGCCAAAAAAGAGAAAACAAGTAAAAAGAGAAACTGCATAATGCCGTTGGGTTGGCAATCATCACATGGGTTTTATTGCCGACAATTTCCAGCTGGCCTTGCAGCTCAGAGCGCCTGTTGCCGGTGACTTCATTGATAATCAGTTCCGCTGCTTTGCCTTTCAGGTTAGGGTTGGCGTTAAGTTGCCCGGCCAGTTGTGATTGATTCCGGCGGCCATAGCCGGATGAAGGGGATAGACGGCGGTCAGGTAAATTAAAAGATAACTCGTGGCCCTGACCATCGGGGTATTGCGTTGATCCTCTTTTCTTAAGTTAATCTGGCTTTGGTGATAAAACGGTAATCTTTCCATGGGAAATATTGATAATTTTATAGTGACATAATAAAACTATTCCAATGTGTAATTAATTTTCTGTCTGAATGGATAGTATGAAATGCGATCAAAATTGGGTTGTTTAATCCTGACAATGGGGAATGCGATGTATTAAATGCTGGAAAGTGGCGATAAAGCTGGAGATATTAAATGGTGGCGCGGTAATCACCTTGTACTAAAGCGACCAACAAAAGCGACACGCATAGGAAAGCTTAATTCATCAGTCAGCCGCCGGGAAACTTTGTCTTACAACGGGTGACGGAAGCCACATTACCCTCCTTGAATATGGAACCATCTATTGACGGAGATGTTGCCCGGTGAAAGATGTATATAATGGCCGGATACCACTTCCCACGTAAAATTAAGGTAAAGAACCCGCCAATTTGCGCTAATCGTTAAATCGATAAGAAGCATGAAGGGTGTTGCTCTATTTATTGAAAAGCAAGTTATCTTTATTTTATGGAGTTCTTTTATTTTCATAATTATTATTACTATTCAGTGCACTGTGAAGACAAATATATCGCTTTGTCTGAGCCACAGCATGGTAGATGTTTTGTAAAAGCATCACTAATAATATCCTTATTAATCCATTGTTTATGGCTATTTCTACCACGCATTATTCTGCATTATGGAATTTATTCTCATTCGCATTAACCTGGCTGATAATTATTTTTTTACTTCTTCTACTAAGTACTTGGCTTATTCTGTTGTGAATATAAAAATGACTTTATCTGTATGAAATTTTTCAATAACCAATTGAAAAATAATAAATTATTAATATCTCTCTCATGGTCAAATTACCCTGTTAATAATAAAACAGAGAAATGCTTATCACTTTACAAAAATAAATGCAATATATTTTTTAAAAAACACCATATCGTTTAGGTTATGTTTATATGTTGTGTGTTTTTTAAGTCATAAGTCAGTTCTTATGACTGATTTATTTTGTGCAAAAAGTGCTATAGGATAAAAAATGTCTTGATTTTAGATAAAACTGTTTAGAAAATCGCCTTTTCCTAGGAAGTGGCCTGTCTGGTAAATTCATTTATTTATTGGCACAGGCATTGTCGGTTTTCTCTTATTTGTTGCCTGGTTATCTGCCTGCTCTGAAATATCTGAATCCGGTTTTTTGTTTCTGAGATGCGTAATGGCATGGTCATCATACCATTCATTCCATCTTTATTTTTTAAGGAACTACTGGTGATGCAGAGTTTTCAAAAAGAGCCCCCTAAAGCGTGTATTAATATCAAATTAGATTTGCACACCGGTGGTGCGCAGAAAAAAGTTGAGTTGCCGCTGAAATTATGGGTGATGGCTGAATTTAGCTCCGTAGTTAACCTGACGGTTCAAAATACCCTGGCTGAAAATGGCAGCGAAGAAAATATCGCACTCACTTTCTGGCAAATAAACGATTTCGAGCTTGAGCAAGTGGTCCGCCAAATTCCCCAACTGCGGGCTGCACTGTTTACAGCCGGTCGAACGGGCATTGGGCAGGGCGTTGTTTGTTCCTGCCAGCGACCACAACAGGTGCCCGTTTTTTACACACGTCGTCAGTGCAGGCGACATGAAAACCACCTGGACTGACCAGGTGTGATGGCGGGTGCCGCAGGCCTCGCTATGGAACCCCTAAAACAAATTATGACCTTATGGGCCTCGGTATACGGCTATGGGCGGTAGCGTACCTGAAGCGACCGAGAAGCAAGTGGGAGGAAAT
>NZ_JAJAFX010000063.1:0-30286 GCF_025384845.1 Photorhabdus temperata
ATTAGTGATGGTTTGCCGGTGATTAAGGATTGGTATGACCCTAAAAAAATTCCACCCCCCTATCATTTTCCAGACCCGGAGCCAAGTGGCTACACGGTTCATCCACTAAATCAACGGTATGTACTGGAAATATGCCCGTTTCGGGCCTGGGTCTTGCAGCTACATCATCAAAAAGAGTATTCCATTGTTAATGCGCATAACCAGTGTTTGATGAGTGTGTTGGCTTATGCCGGCGGGGATGTTGATACTGAAGGCTCGGTGACTCACTTTTTTAATCGGCAGATGATGGATGTTTCGAAGCGGCCTTATCAGGTAGAAAAGGCATCGGCCACGCCTGTGGTTTATGATGTGCCGTTCAGTGAACGTTATTCCCGGGTAGAGTTTATTGATTCAGAAACGGCAGATAAACAGGGTGATACCCGGCTGTTTTATGTAGCCAGTAAAAGTGATGTTCTTGTTAGCTGGCGGGGTACCATTAGTCTGGAGAATTACCTGACTGATCTCACCTTTCAGCCGTTAAGTTTGAGCTGTGACGATGAGAAAGCCCTGTGCAGCGGGTTTATTCACAGTGGCAAAGTGCATAAAGGGTTCTGGGAGGCATTTAGTCTGGTTGGAAAGTTAATCGCTCCCAGTGATAAAACCAAAACTATAACAGTATTCAGAGATATCTTAGATTTGGTGAAAAACAAACGGTTATTTATTTGCGGCCATAGCTTGGGGGGAGCATTGGCATTACTGCACAGTGCACAACTGAAAGAACACAATCCTTGCTTCTACAGTTACGGGATGCCGAGAACATTAACCCGTAGTGCGGTAGAAGAGTTGTCTTCCATTATTCACTATCGCCATGTTAATGAAGATGATGTCATTCCTGCTGTGCCCTTTGAGCAGGATATGGACAATGGTTTTTTCAATTACTGGGCGCCAGCGGGGTACGACTGGGAAATAATTAAGCTAGTGTCTCCGTCACCGATTATTAAAGCCATTAAACAAGCGACTGCCAGTCAAGAAATCTATTTGCATCATGGTAAAGTTGTTCATTTTTTTCAAGCCAACAGTTGCCCGGAGTGGCTGATTTCCGCCAGGAATCTCTCCCCTATAACAGGCGTGGCTAAAGAAATATTGAATAACACCACAAAGCTCTATTTAATCCCTGAATTAAACCCGGAAACAGAAAAGGATTTTTCTCTGGCCGGTGAGCAGCAAAATGCGTTGTTTAATCAACTCAGTCAACAAGAAAAAGACCAACTTTTTGTTGAAAACAGAAGTGCTGATTTAAAAGGGGGATTAGGCTTTCTTCATCATAGCTCGTATAAATATGCCGGTTATATTGATAAGCGTCTCAGAGAGTTATGCGAACCGGATAAGATTACGGTCTATCAGGACAGTCAGCGTCAATTTAAGGCAAAAATGGATAATGATAAGATGCTTATTCCTGATAATATTTAC
Source organism: Photorhabdus temperata (assembly GCF_025384845.1). NCBI lineage: Bacteria > Pseudomonadati > Pseudomonadota > Gammaproteobacteria > Enterobacterales > Morganellaceae > Photorhabdus > Photorhabdus temperata. The sequence goes on from NZ_JAJAFX010000063.1 coordinate 1,450, forward strand.
TACCGTAACCTCTATTTTCTGGATATGGACAAACAGTTAATAAAGTCACTGACCGTGAGCCAGCAGGAAGAGCAAGGAACACTGGCCTTACAACATTACTGCGATGGTAAGGAACTCTCAGTATGAAAGTAGTAAAAATCACGCTGTTATTGTTACTTTCGTATTTTATTTACTGGGCGTTAGGCGATACCTTTTTCAACTGGCTTTTTCCTTTTTCATCTGCTGGAAAAGAACAGTTGATTACCGTGGAAGGCGTTGTACCGAAATACACAAGACCGTATGTATCCGCGGAATATATATCAAAAAACTGTCTTGAGTATCAGTTGGACGCAGGAATGTCGCCTTTTAAAGTACCGACTTATTATGGATTGGATTTGGATGTCAAAGCCGATCCGCAAACCGGTTATTTTCAGGCGAAATTGCCTTTTAGTGGCGGAGGTTGGTGCAAATGGAAAATCAATCGGGCGTTTGTGGCGGTGGGTTATACCGATGTTAGTCATTTGGTAAAAGATGCTGTGCCCTATGGGGGACCGGGTCTAACCGCCTTTATCAACGATGCAGCGCGAACAAATTATTCTGAAGCCTCTGAGACTCGTGCATTGAATACGATAGACTTCAGCCCGGTTATTTACCCTGTGTTGAGAATAGTTGAAGGACAGCCAAAAAGAGTTTCCTTACAGGGTGTGGTGAGTCTGTTTCCTTTTCGGCTGAAATTAACACCAGGAGCAGAATGGAAAATTACCTTTAAGCCTAAACTGGATGAAACCAAAATGCCGAAGGTCACGGTGACTGACGGGAAGGGAGAATGGGTTGAATATCCCGATGGACACATTGAAACGGATACTCAAATGGTAGATACCCGTTACATAAAGTAATATCACCGGAATAGTTGCTTGTTTATTCACTTCAAGCAGAATAAATAGGATATATAGGCACACGCTATACAGATAACGTTGTAGGTATCGAGGAAAACTGACCATGATAAATATGAAATGCGATAGTAAGGAACTCCCAGTATGAAAATATTAAAGGTTTCGTTGTTATTGTTATTGCTGTCTTTTATTTATTGGGCGTTTAGTGATACCTTTTTTAACTGGCTTTTCCCCTTTTCATCTACTGGAAAGGGGCCGTGGATAACGGTGGAGGGTATTGTGCCGAAATACACCGAGCCGTATGTGTCGGCTATGTACAAATCAAAAACTTGTCTTGATTATGAGCTTGATGCGGGTATGTCCCCTCATAAGGTCCCGACCTATAATGTGCTTTACCCAGAGGTAAAAGCTGATCCACAAACCGGTTATTTTCAAACAAAATTGCCTTTTAGTGGTGGAGGCTGGTGCAAATGGAAAATTGAGCGGGCTTATGTATCAGTGGATTATACCGATGTTAGCCACCTGGTGAAAGATGCTATACCCTATGGGGGAACGGGTCTAACCGCCTTTATCAACGATGCAGCGCGAACAAATTATTCTGAAGCCTCTGAGACTCGTGCATTGAATACGATAGACTTCAGCCCGGTTATTTACCCTGTGTTGAAAATAGTTGAAGGGCGGCCAAAAAGAATTTCTTTACAGGGTGTGGTGCATTTGTTTCCTTTTCGGCTGAAATTAACTCCAGGAGAGGAATGGAAAATCACCTTTAAACCTAAACTGGATGAAACCAAAATGCCAAAGATCACTGTGACTGACGGGAAGGGAGAATGGGTTGAATATCCCGATGGACACATTGAAACTGATACTCAAATGGTAGATACCCGTTACATAAAGTAATATCACCGGAATAGTTGCTTGTTTATTTACTTCAAGCAGAATAAATAGGATATATAGGCACACGCTATACAGATAACGTTGTAGGTATCGAGGAAAACTGACCATGATAAATATGAAATGCGATAGTCAGGAACTCTCAGTATGAAAATACTAAAGGTCTCGTTGTTATTGTTATTGCTGTCTTTTATTTACTGGTCAATGGGTGATACCTTTTTTAACTGGCTTTTTCCTTTTTCATCTACTGGAAAGGGGCCGTGGATAACGGTGGAGGGTATTGCGCCGAAATACACCGAGCCGTATGTGTCTGCTGTGTATAAATCAAAAACTTGTCTTGATTATGAGCTTCATGCAGATATGTCGCCTTATAAGGTTCCAACCTAGCTAAGGCCATATTATTCATTTACCTAAACACTAACACTAAAAATAAGGAGTCCTTATGAACGATGGGTTACATTTTCTCTGTCAAATTACCGATTTGCCGGAGAAAACATTTGCGGTAGCTGAATTCTCTTTACAGGAGGAATTATCCGAACTGTTTACCCTCTCTTTAACCCTGGTTAGTAAACGGGCCGATATTGATCTGGAATCACTGTTATTACAGTCGGTGAAATTCCGGGTGGTTTTCAATGGCGTTGAGCAACGTCAGGTCAGCGGCATTATTGCACAGGCTGTACTGGGTGACACCCATACTCACCGCACAATTTATTACCTCACCGTCCGGCCTGCGCTCTGGCGGATGAACCTGAATCAGGACAGCCGGATTTATCATCGGCAAAGCGTCCCGAAAATTCTCAAAAGCTTGCTGAAAAAACACCATATTCTGGCCGATTCCCAACTCAATGAGTTTCATTACACACGCGAGTATGTGACGCAAAAGCGCGAGTCCGATTATGACTTTTTTGCCCGGTTAGTCGCCGAAGAAGGGCTGAATTTCTGGTTTGAAGACGACAAACTGTTTTTCAGTGACAGTCACTTAGGCATGACGGCCAATTTACCGCTGGTTTACAATCCTCAGGTACAAGTCGCCACTGAAATGAATGTGATCAACCAAGTGCGTTTGGGTGTTTCCATGACCCCGCAACGGGTGATCTATAAGGACCGAAATCCTCAAAACCCCGCTTACCGCCTGACACACCGGGCCAATACCGATCCCCGTGTAGAGGGGCAAGAAACCCTGTTTTCGATCTTTGAAAGCTATGGCCGTTTTCAGAAAGACGCGGAGGCGAAACCGTTTGTCCAGCGCCGTCAGCAAGCCGTTCAGAATCAACGTCAGGAAGGCAGCGGGCAAAGCAACTGTTTTAAACTGATGCCCGGTAAAATCTTTGATCTCAGTGAACATCCGGTTGATGCCATGAACACCCGCTGGCAAATCGTGACCATTCATCATTACGGCAAGTGCCCGCAGGCACTGCAAGAATCCAGTGGGGAGTCAGGGACTTATCTGCATAATGAATTCAGTTTTATTTCCGGCTATAAGGACTGGCGAGCGCTATATCGCTACAAACCACTGGCGGATGGTGATGAAGCGGCTACCGTAGTGGGCCCGGCAGGGGAAGAGATTTATGTCAATGAAGACGGTTGTATCCGCATCCATTTTCACTGGGATCGTTATGATAAGGCCGATGAAAACGCCTCTTGTTGGGTACGGTTCGCACAAGGCTGGAATGGCAGCGGTTACGGTTTTATGGCGGTTCCCCGTATCGGTCAGGAAGTGATTGTCTCCTATCTGAACGGCGATATTGATCGGCCGATTGTCACCGGCTGCACCTACAACGGCTTAAACCGGCCACCGCTGGATTTACCCGCCGAGAAAACCCGCACCACGTTTAAAACCCGGACCCACAAAGGTGATGGTTTTAACGAATTGCGGTTTGAGGATGCCAAAGACCAGGAAGAGATTTACCTGCACGGACAGAGAGATCTGACCGCCCATATTCAGCATGATACCTACTGGCACATCAAACACGACCATAAACAGCGGATCGACAATAACCGTTACAGTGAAATCCGCGCTGATGACCACCGGAAAATCGCCGGCTCCGGTAAATACAGTACCGATGGGGATGTGTCGCACCGTATCACCGGCAGTCAGCATTTACAGACCGGGGAAGCACTGGTTGCTGAAAGTGGTCAGGAAACGCACCTGAAAAGTGGCGGTAAAATCGTGCTGGAAGCGGCGTCAGAAATTACCTTAAAAATCGGCGGCCATTTTATCCGGTTAACTCCCGGCGGTATTCTGACTTCCCCGAATTTATCTGTCGGGCAAGGTTCTGCCGGTGCCGGGCGTGGTTTGTCTCTGCAACTGCCAGAGGGAGTAGAACCGCTGCCTGGTGTAAAATCTCCAGTCAAACCGATTTGTGCCTTACAAGCCCAGAGGGATGTTAATTTAACTATCAATAACCAGGAGGATGAATGAACCCTTCCATAAACTGGCAACAATGGCTGACTACGCCTAATAAGCCGCCTGTTTTCTTTATGCTCAATTCATTGGCAGAACCTAACCCAATCGGTCGCTTTTACAAAAACGACTGGGTAGAACAGGCTTTTCCGCTATACAGTGGTACACCGATGGATCACCTGCTGGCACAAAGCCCCTGGCTGGTTCAGCCCAGGTCAGGCTATCTGTCAGTAATCGGTCATCTGCTTGATAGCAAAACCCTGAGCGACAACAGTTGGGGCTGGGCTTACCGCAGTGAGGATTTATGGACCCAACAGCTTAATCACTGGCGTTCACGCCAGCAGGTGATATTGCGTGAAAGGCCGGTGATTTTGCGCAGTATGGATCCCCGAATTCTCAATCAGTTATTACCGGCAATGATAATCAGCGATTGGTCAGGATTTCTCACGCCAGTGAGTGAGTTAATGATTGATGCACCTGAGCCCCAGATTTATTCACGCCCTGAAAATTGCGGAAAAGGTGGCAGTGAACAGCCCTTCGTTCTGGATAGTCATTTATTGTATGCCTGGCATCATTCCGATTATGCCCTGCAAGGGATGGCATCTGTGATTGGTGATAATTTATGGGAAAACCACGGTAAGCTGGCAATAAAGCTGGATAAGCCACGAGGGAAATTACAGGAACAGATTACTCATTGGCTGAAAACACATTTAGGAAACGGCGATGATATTAGCAACCTGACCAGTGCGGATTATTTGCAGATGCTCAATGAGCAATATCCGACCACTGGATAGCGCATGATGGCTAACATTGTCGTGAATTTCTAAACCTGTTATTGTTGCGGCTTGAAATAAGAAGAAATACGGTTAAGTTTTCGTTATTTTGCAATAAGATCAATTTCGTGTTGTAAAATATTAAATTGAAAATGATATTTTGTCTTTATTATAGCCGCTTGTTTTTCAGGTAATTATATTTCTCATAAATAGAAAATAAGATAACTGATCCTTTCATTAGCACTCTTTTATGTGCTGATTTCTTTTCAACTCTCTTTTACTGGTTAATGAATTTCGATTAAACGCAATTTACTATCCTTCTGAAAAGTACGTTTATTGAGTTAAATCCGCCTTTTATTTAAAGGCTTTAATCTCCCTGTATTCGTGCTTTTAAATGGTCATGGCAGGTTAGGTAAATGTGACGGATAGCTGAGTTAATCACCGATAAAAGGCGATTGAAAACACCTAAAAAATGAATGGTTTTCATTAAGCTTTTTTTATAAATCTTATCGTTTTTTCCGTTTCTTTCTTCGTATTTAAACTTTTCCATTTTCATTAAATTGATATTCAGGTTTTTCCTTTTTTCCTTTTCCTACATTCGATTTTTCAGGTTTAAAACCAGAGAGGGTAATAAATGTGTCAATGGTATTAAAATCAAAGTCAATTTATTTAATTTAAAATCTGTTTTTCATGATGTTTTCTCTTCCAGAGTCAGTATAATATCGAATCTTTTACCCGCTTTAAAAAATTCTTAATCATTGTATTTTACCTTTGATGATTAAAGTTTTCACTCTTGGTAGTAAACCGGTTAACAACGGAACGATAACTCAATCCCTATCGAGGTTGTAACATTTTCTTACTAATTTATTTTTCGTGAATTAAAAAAATGAAAATTTTTCTTGCTATTTAGTGATTGTTTAATGATTATTGCTCAAGTTCTGTCATATGAGCAATATTAGAGGAAATTCCGAATCCCGTTCCCCTTATTCAAAGGGATTAATCGATTGACTTCAAATACTGTTCCTCGTGTCCACGGGGATGAGAATTCATTGGCATTTATTTTGGCTTCTCCCTTCATCCATGACCTTTCTTGAAAACCGGCTATTACTGTCGGTGTAAATTATGCTCTGTACGGCAATCACTCGGCCATCGTTTGTCAGGATACATTAAGACGTTTTTACGCCTGACAGGAAACCGGCCAACAACGGAATACAATCGATTGGGCAAAATAGTCATATCATTATCCCCGGTATTTCATGAAGAATGGGTCATTAGTGAAACAATTAAACAGATAGCGTTATTAGTTATCATAGTAAATTGGGATAAATATATTTTTTGATTAAAAATCAATGTGTTATTATGTTGCAATGATGATTAGACGGAATTTAAGTGAATGAGAAGCTGTTTTATCTATCGTGGATTATTTTTCTGAAAAAATGGTATGTCACTGTCCGTTTTATCGTTTATTAGATTGAAGATAATTGAATTTATACTGAGTCTGTAATGCTTTCTTACCGTTTGTAACAATTTCTTACAAATTTATATTTTTGTAAATTTATAAAAAACGCTTGCTATTTGATCAAGGTTTAATAATTATTACTTTAAGTTCCATCATATAATCGGTATGAAAGGAATTTCAACTTCTGTTCCCTTTATTCAAAGGGATTAATCGATTGGGATACATTGCTGTCTTCCTGTCGTTCAATTTGTCATTACTCACTGCATAGAGCTGTGCTTTCTGTCTGTGGTAATCGGATTTTTGCTACCTTATTTTTAGGGTGGTGAGATCAATTATTTCAATTCCTGATGGGAATCAAACCATTGTGGAAGGCACTTCGGCTGCAATTGGGACCAATCAACAGGTGCTTGCTCTGGAAGGCATCAAAACCTCGTGTGGAGCCACTTTGATCGCTTACGTGCCTATATTTAATAACGAGCAGAGGAAACAACACTGATGAGTAGAATAGATCCGCGTGAATGTCTTGATTGCAGGCGTTTGAAACACTGGGTGGAATTTCAGTTGGTGGATGAACAGGGAAAACCGCTAATCAATGCGCCTTATGGCTTGGTAAGCTGGGGATTACCGGATCATGTGCGCCGGGGGACAACGGATGGTTTCGGGGTACTCAGGGAAGAAAACCTGTCAGCTCATCCCGTGATATTGTCTATCCATGCCCAATCGTTGGCCGATGAGATGGAACAGCGCCCATTGCGGGAAATACGCGGTGAAGCGGCGTCGATGGTGAAGCCCAAAGCAGAAGCTGAAGGTCATCAATATCATTATGTGACTATCGGGCAGATTAGTGATGGGTTGCCGGTGCTTGATGATTGGAATGACCCTAAAAAAATTCCACCCCCCTATCATTTTCCAGACCCGGAGCCAAGTGGCTACACGGTTCATCCACTAAATCAACGGTATGTATTGGAAATATGCCCGTTTCGGGCCTGGGTCTTGCAGCTACATCATCAAAAAGAGTATTCCATTGTTAATGCGTATAACCAGTGTTTGATGAGTGTGTTGGCTTATGCCGGCGGGGATGTTGATACTGAAGGCTCGGTGACTCATTTCTTCAACCGGCAAATGGTGGATGTTTCAGCGTTGCCCTATAAAGTAGAGAAATTGTCAGCAACACCTGTGGTTTACGATGTGCCGTTTAGTGAACGTTATACCCGGGTGGAGTTTATTGATTCATCAAATATTGATGGGGTGCGAGGTGATACTCAGTTGTTTTATGTGGCCAGTCAAAATGATGTGATTGTCAGTTGGCGGGGTACAGCCAGCAAGGAGGATATCCTGACCGATGCTACCTATCAGCCTTTAGGGTTAGATTGCGATGAAAAAGCTCTGTGCAGCGGGTTTATTCACAGTGGCAAAGTGCATGCAGGGTTCTGGGAGGCATTTAGTCTGGTTGGCAAGCTAAGAGTTCCCAGTGATAAGAATCAAGAAATATTTCCCGATATTATCAGGCTGGTTAAAAGCAAACGGTTATTTGTCTGTGGTCACAGCTTGGGTGGTGCACTGGCATTACTGCATTGCGCGCAACTGAAAGAATATGATCCGTGTTTTTACAGCTATGGAATGCCACGAGTATTAACCCTCAGTGCAGTACGGGAACTGGCGGATATCATCCATTACCGTCATGTGAATGAAGATGACCCGATCCCCTCTTTACCGCCGGAAAAAAATCTGGATAACTGGCTATATGATTGTTGGGGACCGTTGGGTTATTTGTTCAGCCCTGTTGAATTGCTGGATGTTACCAACAGTGGTGAAGTTTTCTTGCATCACGGAAAAATAGTGCACTTTTGCAAAATCAATTTGGTTATTGAATGGTTGGAAGAGCGTAATCCGAGTAACTATATGCGGCTCAGAACGACCTTACCCACTAAAACAAAATTATACTTAGTTCCGTCATTAAACCGTGAAACGGAAAATAATCTGAAGGATGCAGGGGAGATTCAGAAAAGATTTTTTAAGCAGATAAGTAAGGCAGATAAGGCTAAATGGTTTCCGCTGAATGAGAATCCGACCGAAAAGGATGCCTTGGGTTTCCATGATCACCGTTCAAGGAACTATGTTCGTTATATTGGTGCACGACTGGCAGAACTGATTTCGCCGGATAAATACCATTTTTTCCGGGATCAGGAGCAATTATTTGAAAAAACGTTGAATGAACGGACTGATATTGTTTCAGGCATTCGGCAACGCGATGCATTATTTTTACAGATAGATCATCAGTTGAAACAAACATTGATTTGTACTCAACAGGATAAACAAGGTCCATTGGCTTTAATACGCTATGTGGATAACGCTGTAGGGATCGAGGAAAATTTATCATGATAAATATTAAGGAATACTCATTGGTCTTGTTAGTCATATTAATATCCGGTTGTGCTGACCCAGATGCACCACTTTCGCCCCCCAAAGAGAATCAGTGGATCACAGTGGAAGGAATCGCACCAAAATATACGCAACCGTATGTGTCCGCTGTATATATCTCAAAAGATTGTCTTAAATATCGTCTGGATTCCAATATGTCGCCTTTTAAGGTACCGACTTATAACGGACTACGCCTGGATGTAAAAGCTGATCCGCAAACGGGTCACTTTCAGGCAAAACTACCTTTCAATGGAGGAGGCCGGTGTAAATGGAAAATTGACCGAGCCTTTGTGACAGTAGGCTATACCGATGTACGTCACTTGGTCGAAGATGCTATCCAGAATCCAAGGGCAGAGGGAACAGGTTTAACTGCCTTTATCAACGACGCAGTTCAGACGAATATTAGCGAAATCGCGGCATTGAATACCATTGATTTCAGCCCGGTTATTTACCCTGTTTTAGACATAGTAGAGGGATTTCCGAAACGGATATTCTTACAAGGCGAGGTTAGTATGTATCCCTTCAGGTTAAGATTAACACCAGGCGCTGAATGGAAAATTACCTATAAGCCTAAACTGGATGAAACTAAAATGCCTAAAATCACTGTAACTAATGGGAAGGGAGAGTGGGTTGAATACCCTGATGGACGAATTGATCTCCGCCGTCAAACGATAGACTACTGGAAGATAAAATAGTATCACCTCTGTAGGAGTTGAGGAAAATTTATCATGATAAATATTCAGGAATACTCATTAGCCTTGTTAGTCACATTAATATCAGGTTGTGCTGACCCAGATGCACCGCTTTCTCCCCCTAAAGAGAATCAGTGGATCACGGTAGAAGGGGTTGTCCCGAAATACACACAACCGTATGTATCCGCAGAGTATATTTCAAAAGATTGTCTTGAATATCGTCTGGATTCCAATATGTCACCTTTTAAAGTGCCGACTTATAATGGGCTTCGCCTAAAAGTAAAGGCCGATCCACAAACGGGTTACTTTCAGGCGAAATTACCTTTCAATGGTGGCGGTCGGTGCAAATGGAAAATCAACCGGGCTTTCGTGACAGTAGGCTATACCGATGTACGTCACTTGGTCGAAGATGCTATCCAGAATCCAAGGGCAGAGGGAACAGGTTTAACTGCCTTTATCAACGACGCAGTACAGACGAATATTAGTGAAATCGCGGCCTTGAATACCATTGATTACAGCCCGGTTATTTATCCTGTTTTGGACTTAGTAGAGGGATTCCCGAAGCGCATATTTTTACAAGGTGAAGTATTAAAAATGCGCTCCTTTCGACTGACATTAACCCCAGGAGCGGAATGGAAAATTATCTTTAAGCCCAAGCTGGATGAAACCAAAATGGCAAAGGTCACTGTGACTAACGGGAAAGGCGAGTGGGTTGAATATCCCGGCGGAAAAATTGATAACGGTACTCAAGAAGTCGATTTTCGGTACATGTATATGAACATGAAGTAACGCTATCAGAGTCGCTCATTTATTTCTAATAAAATGAACAGGAAGATTTGATATTGAATACGCTATACGGATAACGCGGTAGGAATCGAGGAAAACTAACCATGATAAACATGAAAACATACTCGCCAGTATTGTCGGCAATATTAATTAACATTATTTTTATGTATGCGCCTTAACAGGCGCATACATCAGAGCCACTTATTCAACTGAACAGGCAGAAGCCCTTGGGACATAATCGAAGTGTAATTCCCGATGCCGGTTTCTTCTTACACTCCAAACACCGTGAAAACGCTCCACATTACTGGCGGTATACCGCACTGTGTGGCGAATATTACTGTGTCCAAGATAATCTTGTATCAGCCGGGTATCCACCCCCCTATCTGCAAGAGCAAAACCGCAGGCATGCCGCAACATGTGCGGGTGCGAATTTATAGAAATATTAGCCCGTTGCCCTAACTGGCTAATAATTTGATAAATGCGCTGGCGAGTCAACGGGTTACCGTAACGTGACAAAAATAACCAATCACTGTCCGCACCCTGAAAGGTTTTACGCACTTTGAGCCAGGCCTTGATCGCCCGGATTTCATAGCCTAAGAGAGGATGGTTTGTACAAAATCCACCTTTCAAACGCCGGATGTACAAACTTCCATCCTCCAAATCCAGATCGGATAACCGTAGATACCTAGCTTCACTAACACGTAAGCCATGAACAAAACTCATATATACCAGACAGTAGTCGCGCTCCGGATTAGCGCTCTCTTTTGCTACTTCCAGCATACTTTCCACTTCGTTTTGCGTCAGATGTTTTCGTTGACCCATTATGGTCTATCCCAAATATTCTTTGCCTTAACGCATTGAACACACTGCGTTATCTGTAACTGATTAAGACCCGGAACCAACCCTAAATCCCCCATAGTAACTAAATCTGCGCCAGGATGACGGCAGATGACTGAACGAAACTGCTTTTGCTGTGCCTGATCCATGTTCAAGCTGTGTAATAGATAAGTTTTCAATGTCTTTCTCCGGTAGCCCTCCCCTATTCTTACCATCACACAATAAAAAGAAAAATAGTGATTCAATTAACCGTCCCTCAACAAATGCGTCATGCTAGCTTAAAATATCAACAAAAATCACTGCGATAGGCTCAACAACCATTTTAACAAAAGATCTGTGCCAGATTGATTTTTGGTTCAAATCACAAGAAAGGATGTTGATGTAGTAATACATGTCAGCTGTCGATAAACGTTCCATCTCTCTATTTTTCTGCCGGAGAAATCCGGCGGGCAACAAAATGACTGGCCGGTCACACTAACACATGTCCCTTGGGCAAAACGATGCAGTACACCAGCCAGATACGAAATTCGATTTTTTAAATCGTTGTCCAATTTTACCCATGTCGCCATAATAATGCCCTTCACTGCCAAGTGGTACCTTTAAAACCCATACATTATGACTCATTATCCCCCTTTTCAGCTAATTATTTACGCAAAAATATAATTTGCGAGTGTACTCACACGTTTAAAGATTACATGTTACTCATTCTTTTATTTTTCATTTAAAACAATAAGATAGATATAATTTCATCTTCCCGTACGGCTATTCTTAATCTGTATAATGATATCCATGCCAAGGAATAAATTAGTGAAAAGAATCATTGATGTGTTGCAGAACCCCGGTAAATCTTCATACCGGTCCAGTGTTGATTTCAGCAAACCGAACAATTGATCTCCTGAACCGCCATCTCAGTATAGAGCAACCTGACATGAGTTTTTTCCGTCAAAAGTACCAATGGTTATATCCCCTGCATAAAAGTATTTTTACATCAAATAATAAATTATTTAATTAACACATACAGGTAAAAATAAAAAATCTTATTTTTTAACGAACTAACTGTTGCAATATGTTATATAATCAGGTTATTTTAGTTAGAATCATTAAAGACGCTTCCGATAATTACTTAAATGATAATTAAGGAGTTGCCATGTCAAATATAAGAAGCAAGCCAAATAATATCACCCCGCAATTAGTTTACATGTGGGAAAGAAGTAATGAACCTTGGGGAGCTAAAGATTGCCAGTCAAAATTTATCTATGCCAACCCTGCCTTTTACCAATTACTCAATTTACCTGAATACTTTGATATTACAAGGATTTCAACAGATAAATTACCCTCGCCTATTGCAGAATATGAAGAAGAATATTACCATCAGGATCAAAAAGTTATTCAAACTATGCAAAAAGTAACTTCAATGGAAACATTGACACAAACTGAGTGGGAAGTTCTTTTTCTGACCCTTCGCTCATTAGATGAAGAAAGCATCAGTGAAAAATTAATGCTGAGCACAGAATATATTATATAAAAATAAATATGACTAGAAAAAATTCGACTATTTCGTCACAAATAATAAACACCTTGGAAATCAGCAACGAACCGTGGGGAATAAAAGATAAATCTTCCTGTTTTCTCTATGGTAATGATGCATTAATTAAACTTCAGAATATAAACAACAATTATGATTATGAAGGTAAATATGATAGTGATATTCCCTGGAAAGGCAATGAATTTTCTGAGGATTTTATTAAACATGATTTGAAAGTAATGGAAAATGAAGAAAGTGTTTTATCATTAGAAACACATGTATTTGGACGAGATAAAGTTCTATCATCTTATTTCCAGGAAAAATTTCCACTCTATGATGATAAAAACACATGTATCGGCATCCTTTTCCATGTCTGGAAAATTCAGGATAACTCACTAACTCGGTTATTCCATAACAAATTACCCGCTTCTATTATGTTTCAATCGCCGACTCACCTCTTTACTGAGCGAGAATGGGAGGTAGTCTTCCTTTTTCTGCAAAAATATAGTAGGAAACAAATCAGCCAATTACTTAATATTGCTGATAAAACCATAGGTAGATATATAAGAAAGATTTATAATAAATTGGAAGTTAGTTCAGATTCACAGCTGGAGGAATATTGCCGGCTAAATGGTTTTGATCTCTATGCACCAAAAAGGTTTTTATTGTCTTACTTATAAATGTCGTCTATTTATTCAAATTTTTATAAGGTAATAATGTTATAAAGGTCAAATATGAGTCAATCAGGATGTAAAAAAGTCCCTTTTATTACTCCTCAGTTAACTAATATGTGGGATAAAAGCTCAGAACCGTGGTTTGTAAAAGATAAGGAATTACGCTTTATTTATGCAAATGCAATGTTTATTAAAGTCAATAATTTACCTGAAAACTTTAATATTATCGGATATACCGATAAAGAATTACCAACATCAGTTAATAAATTTACTCACCTTTTTGAGGAACATGATCGTAAGGTCTTACAGCATATGCAGAGAATATCATCTCTTACCACTTATTCTCCAAACAAAAACGAACGATTTATATCCTATTTTTGTAATAAATACCCATTAATAGATGAAAATAATCAGTGTATTGGTGTAATTGCTCACGCCAGAGAAATACATAACTTTACCGTGTCTAATTATATGGAAAATGATATTTCTATATCGATTAGATTTCAGCCACCAAACGATATCTTGAAGGAGAAAGAATGGGTAATCATTTTTTTGTTCTGCCGTGGCGTCAGCAATAGGTATATTGCTGACGAAATGAAAATTTCATATCGCACTGTGGAAAAATATTTCGAAAGTATCTATGAGAAACTATCAGTTAACTCAGCTATTGAATTAAGAACACTTTGCAAAGAAAATGGTTATGATCTTTATATCCCCCCTAAATACCTTCAGTCTATAGGCCATATTTTATTATAAATAATCAATTTCATGTATTTTTCTCTAATTTGTTTAATTAACCTGCGTTGCGTTTAAAATTCCCCCTAATCTGAGATATGGAAAACAATTTGATAAATAAAAATAAAGAGCTTAATACGAGGCTAAATCATCACTTTTCTGAATATTTACTCTCTCGTTTCTTTTGTTAAAGACTTTTAGAAAATTAAGAAACCATTCGACCAGCATCAGCATTGATTGAATGCTTATTATGGTCAAATGGTTTTCATTAATATTTTAGTAAGAGAGATCGAGACAGGGCATCTATGACCCTGTATCAACCCCAAAATCCCGATATTCCAATCAACGAACAATAACTCCCAACAGAATTCCCAATGCACCAAAGTCAGCATCACTGAATGTCGTGTTAGCAATACCGATATCCCCCAGAACAGGTAGCAAGAATACAGGCAGAAAAGTTATCAGCAAGCCCTGAGCAAAAGCACCGAGAATAGCGCCTCTGCGACCGCCTGTCGCATTACCGAAAACTCCAGCCGCAGCTCCAACGAAGAAATGTGGCACAACACCGGGAATAATTACCGTCATACCCAATGCATATAATATAAACATACCGATGATACCGGCAATAAAACTACTCAGGAAACCAACTAATACCGCATTAGGCGCGTAAGGGAATACAACCGGACAATCCAAAGCAGGTTTAGCATTCGGAACCAGTTTGTCAGAAATTCCTTTAAACGCGGGGACGATTTCTGCAATCACCATTCTCACACCTTGCAGTATGATATATACACCTGCGGCAAAGGTAATGGATTGCATTAGCGAGAACATAAACCCATTTTTGCCGCCACTGGCTTCTCTCACAAAATCACTACCGGCAAACAAGCAAGTGACTATGAAAATAATTGCCATCGTGAAAGAGATAGCAACCGGTGTATCACGCAGGAACAGCAAGCTTTTCGGTACATTCATCTCTTCCGTTGAGTGCTCTTTGTTACCCAGTTTACTGCCAATAAAACCGGACAAAACATAGGAGAGCGTGGAAAAATGCCCAATGGCAACGTCGTCAGAACCTGTCACTTTTTTCATATACTGATGAGCGATCGCCGGAAAGAAAACCATAGCAACCCCAACAACCACCGAACCAATAACCACCAGCATCGTTCCGTTGATCCCTGCGGTTGCCAGAATGACCGCGACCATCATGGACATAAACAGTGTGTGATGCCCTGTCAGGAAGATAAATTTCCAGGGGGTAAAACGGGCAATCAAGATATTGATCACCATAGCAAAGAACATAATCATTGCCATTTCTTTGCCAAAACTCTTCTGCGCAATGGAAACAATCGCTTCGTTGTTTGGTACTACCCCCTGAATACCAAAAGCATGTTGGAAAATTGCAGCAAAGTCTCCCAATGAAGAGACGATTAATCCAGCTCCGGCCCCCAGGATCACAAAACCCATAATGGTTTTTATGGTGCCTTTGATACATTCAGTCACCGGCTTTTTTTGCACGACCAGACCAATAAGCGCGATAAATCCCACTAAAATCGCAGGCTCTGACAACACATCACTCATCAGAAAATGGAAGAATTCCATGACAGCCTCCGGTTACAACGCACCAAGTTCGGCTAACGCCACGGACAAACGCGCTTTCATTGCAGCTTTATCCACCATATTGTCCAGCGCAACAATTTTGCCATCGACTGCCTGAGCAACCAGTTGTTCTGCAATATCTTTAGTACCAACAAAAATATCGCTTTGAGTTGCTTTTGCTGAACCCAGATCAACATGATCAACGCTGGCATCTATCCCCATCTCTTTCAGAATATTTTTAATGCTCATTTCCATCATCAGGCTGGTACCCAGCCCATTTCCACAAACGACTGTGATTTTCATACTGTTCTCCCATAGCAAAAAAATGACGAATTAATATTTGTTAATAACAGCAAGAATCTCTTCTTTACTTTTAGCCTCCATCAGCAACGCTGTATCTTGTTGATTATCAAATAGTGCAGCAAGTTGAGAAATCACTTCAATATGGCTATTGCTGTCAATCGCTGCCAAGACAATCAACAGCTTGACCGGATCATTTTCTTCAGAACCAAACTCAACGCCTTTACTAATAACGGTTAATGCTAAAGATAGCTTATTGACACCTTCCTCAGGTCTGGCATGTGGCATGGCAATTCCCGGTCCGACAACGTAATAGGGCCCAATGGCCTCATGAGAGCAATAAATAGCATCAATATAACGGAGTGAGATTGAATTATTTTCCACCAGAGGCTGGCAAGCAATAGCAATAGCTTCGCGCCAGTCTTTCGCGCCAGAGATAATTTGGATCACATCACTGGTGAGTAAAGTTTTTAGCATCGGCTTCTCCTGAAATGACATTCCGCTTTCTATCCCCTGTTCTCTACCCAGTGATATTAATCACAAATAGTAACGCTATCTATCACTGCAATTCATTATTGTGATAGCGCTATCATTTGTTATCTGATCGATTTACCTGAATGCGAAAAACACGTCATGGTTTTTTTCCCACGACTTGCCTGAGATAAGGTAGAATCCCACCGTCAAATTCATAGCCGTTAGTTAAAAAAAGAAAAATATTGATGGAAAAGACACGAAAACGCCGTAATACAGGGCGAGTAACATTACAAGATGTTGCTAAGTATGCCGGTGTCGGTTCAATGACGGTTTCCCGTGCATTGAGAACACCAGAAATGGTATCGGATAAATTGCGGGAAAAAATTGAACGGGCCATACAGGAATTAGGCTATATCCCCAATGGCGCTGCCGGCGTACTTGCCTCAGGCCAAAGCAATATTATCGCGGTTCTTGTTCCATCTCTGACAGACAAAGCCAGCGCCACATTTATACAATCCCTGCAACAGGTGCTGAATAAACATTCCTTCCAGGTTTTACTCGGATGTCATGAATATAACCGTAATAAAGAAGCCGAAATTATCATGACATTGCTGCAAAGCAACGCAGCCGCATTGGTTATCTTCGGTTCTCAACTGGCAGATAAAATCTATAACAACATTTCTCATATCAATATCCCGATTATCAATGTCGCGGGATCTCATCAACAACAAACAACAATCAATATAGAAACGGATTTTTCCGCAGCAGCTTATACCCTGACTGAACATATGCTGAGTAAAGGCCGGAAGCATATTGGTTATATTGGCGCACAAATGGATAATCGTTTGCAAAATCAGCAAATTAATGGCTGGAATAAAGCCATGTTACATCACTATCAGAACGCAGACCAAAATATCACTACACCGGATGCTGCCAGTATGCAATTTGGTTGTCAGGCAATCGCTGAAATGTTATTACGTCAACCGGAATTGGAAGGCGTGATTTGCAGCCATGAAGTGATTGCCTTAGGCGTCATGTTTGAATGTCAACGTCGTCTGCTTAAAATACCGGCTGATCTGGCTGTTGCCTGCCTGGAAGGCTCTGATAACTGCGATCACACACAACCAACACTGACATCAATCCGCATTGACTACCCCAAAATAGGAAAGGACACAGGAAAATGGCTGGTAAAACTGCTTAATAAACAGGATGAAGATGAGCCAGGATATCAAAATAATCAATATCAGCTGTTTTCGTATAAGTTTGAGCCAAGACAAAGTACTTAATGGAGTTGAAAATCCCAGTAAAATGTCACAAACTGCCACAAAAGCCTATAAAAGCGCTAATTATTTAGTCTGCTGACAATTTAGATCATGTGGCTTAAAAGGAAAACCCGCGCAGTCTTCAACCCGATTTACTATGTCAGCAATTGTCGTTTCAGCCAGGGTAGCTTCCAATACACAGGTAATACGCGAGAACTCATCTTCCAAAACCGGAGTAATATTGTGTCCGATATAACATTTGGGATTGGGTTTGGAACGGTGCAACGTGAAATATAATGGGTCTTCAACTGTACAATAAACATCCAGCAATGAGACCTGCTCCGGTGGCCGGGCCAGTAACGCTCCCCCACCCTGACCCATTTGCGAATAGGTCAACCCGGCCTCGGCAAGGGCACCCAAAAGCCGGCGAACGACAGTCGGGTTAGTATTCACACTTTTTGCGATATCTTCGGAGCGTACAGCTTGACCATGATGAAGCGCAATATCAGTGAGAATATGAATAGCCACAGCAAAACGGGTAGATGTCGGCACTGGAAAACCCTGTATATCTTAAGGATGTCATTGAGAATAGCAGAAAATAAGAAAAAAGTTATATGATATGTCACTCATCTCGCCGCATAGTAAATAGTGAAATTCAGGATGTCAATCTGTCTGATTAACATTCCTGCTCCTCCTGATCTGTTACCACATATCATTATCTGGTTTAGCTAGTGTGACGAGCTTGATATATCAGGTTAGATACGATCTGCATGGGCGCGTTCAATCTGAAGAGTATCGGCAACCTGCTGTAATTTAATTAACAGGCCATCCCGTACTGTCCATATGTGAACGAAACGAGAAATAAATCGTTTGCCTTTCTTTATTCGTCCCAAGTAATTACCCAACACAATGACATGATCACCTGACTCGAAATATTCAGAGCTATCTGCAACGAATTCATCAGTATCGTTAAAAAGTGGCACAAAAAAATTGTTCAATATATCTTCAATTCCTTCATAAACCCCACTATATCGGGAACCTTCGGTAATATCCCAAACAACGTCATTCCCCATGATCTGGCGAAGAATATCGACATCACCCATAGAATCGTAAAAACGACGAACAATAGATATATTTAATGAATCTGACATTGATACTTCTCCTTCAAATTACCTCGCGTTGATAATAGGATCGACTCTGGTAAAACGAGCCGACCTGATATTCTGGGATGTTCAGTAAAAATTTTATAAAACTTTTAATTTACATCCCTGGAAAATAACCCGAACATCTTTCATCTTAGGCTATCCATTGCAGGTAAGATATCCCCTTACCTAGGTAAGCACAGGATAATCGGTATAGCCCACGGGCCCAGGCACCATAAAGGTTTCCGGTTGTTGTTCGTTAAATGGTGCTGCAACTAAAAGCCGGTAAGGTAAGTCTGGATTAGAGATGAACAAGTGACCGAAAGCCACCGCATCAGCCCTACCATCAGCAAGCGCTTGTGCAGCACTCTCTCTTGTCAGTTCCTCATTGGCAATATAGGTTGACCCAAAGACTTCTTTTATCATCTTGCCCAAATCACCGTCAACAACAGGATCACGCGAGAAAATGAAAGCAATTCCACGTTTACCCAGTTCACGCGCGACGTATCCGAAAGTCACCATAGGATTGGAATCCGCCATGGAGTAATGACCACCACGTGGTGACAAATGCATACCAACACGAGATGCTCCCCAGACTGAAATGCAAGCATCTGTTACTTCAAGCATCAACCGGGCCCGGTTTTCTACTGAACCGCCATACTGATCCGTGCGCAGATTAGCATTATCTTGCAAAAATTGATCGAGCAAATAGCCATTGGCGCCATGTATTTCCACGCCATCAAATCCTGCCGCTTTCGCATTTTCCGCTCCGCGTCTGAACATCTCAACAATGCCGGGAATTTCATCAGACTCCAGAGCCCGCGGAACCACAAAGGGGCGTTTTGGGCGTAATAAGCTGACATGACCATCAACTGCAATCGCGCTTGGAGCCACTGGCTGTTCCCCATTAAGGAAAATGGGATCCGATACCCGCCCCACATGCCAAAGTTGCATAAAAATACGCCCACCGGCAGCATGTACCGCATCCGTAACTAACCGCCATCCAGCAACTTGTTCGTCTGACCAAATGCCAGGAGTATCAGCGTAACCCACGCCCTGTGGCGTTACTGAAGTCGCTTCACTGATAATCAAACCAGCAGATACGCGCTGAACATAGTATTCCGCCATCAGAGCATTGGGAACACGTCCTTCTCCCACGGCACGGCTACGTGTCAGAGGAGCCATAATGATACGATTCGGCAAGTCGAGATCACCAATGCGAATTGGGTCAAAAAGTGTAGGCATATTTTTTTCTCTCATATGGACTAAACAAATGCACTTCGTTGCAAATCATCAATAGGTACATAATCAGGTAATACCACCAGCAAACAACATCGGTCAGGGAATGTATTCATTCGCAAACCTTCAGCAACAGGAGGAGCCGCCGATGTGAATTAATGTAACTTACACAGTTACATTAAACAAGAGGGATCTGATGTCAGATGTCAGGATATCTGCCAAATGATAATGCATGGATAGAAGTTGTTTGCCAGCCCAATTTTATCTTTTTTAGTCCTCCCCCCTCAAAAATTAGCTATGATTACAAATGGCTTGCCTGATGCTGGCAGGCTGTTGATTGATATGTAAGAAAATTATTGCGAGGAGGATACCTATATGAATTTATTGGATGGTTTACAAAAAAAACTGGACGGTTACTTTAATAAAACAAGTGAAATCAACTATGTAAAAATATTTGATACTCCCAAAATATGGGGGCTTCCTTTTGGAAAAGAGATAATGCCACAGGCGGTTAAAAGAGCAGCGGAATTTGAAGATGCTATTGTAAGCATTCTGGAAAACATGCGTTATCGCTGCGATATTTCTTCCTTAAATGCCCCGGATGCAGAGTGGAGAAAAGTTATCCTATCAGCTATTGATAGCGCATTTACCAAAAGAATAAACAGGAAGGATAGAACTCAGATAAGGTTCTTATTCGCTCAAACACCGACATCTTTGTTAAACGGTGTGAATTCATACTTTGAAGGTACTCCTGAATATCTAGCATTGAAGAATGATATTATTAAATTAATCCAAGAAAGGAGAGATCATTGGGAGTGTATACCTGAAATATGGATTGGTCGGTTTTACAGGATAGTAGACGGACTTAAAGTATCATTAGAGAAGAAAGTACTGCCAGAGGAAATGTTTCCAGAAGATGATACCAGAATGACATGGAATCATACAAAAATTATCGCAGTTGATGGAATTGAGTCATTTGTCGGCGGCCATAATTTAAATATGGATCTTTTTAAAAATTACCCTCCAGTTCATGATGTCTCTGTTAAAGTTATAGGAACGGCATCATTAAGCTCACAATTATTTTTAAATAACATGTGGGAGGCTAATACAGACCTCTTAACTAAAGAATTCTTTGATATAGATGAAAATAGATGGGTTAATGCAAATGGTCTTGTGGGAAGGCCGGAAGATCCATTAAGAAAAGAGCGCGTTACTGAATATATCGATAGAAAAAAAGAAGAGAGCCTAAAAAATCCACCTAAGGACCCAGAATATAAGAAAACAAGCAGGATATTATCCGTAGGTAAATATTGGTCTGGGCCTGATATGCGAACGGATTATAAAAAAGGCTCTGAAATAATGAAAGAGTTTATAATAAAGAATGCAAAGAAAAAAATCCGCATGTCCCAACAGGATCTTGTCAGTGCATGGAAAAAACAATGGCGAGATCATCATGTGTGCCGATGGTTGATCGAAGCATTACTTTCCAACCCCGATCTAGAAGTTCAAATTGTTGTATCGCCACTTGATGCAGCAGCAGGTGCTGCCGGTGATCAATATTCTTTTGGTTCTGGAGCCAAAAGAACGTTTGAAATATTTAAATACTATTTGACACATGATGAACATACCGATAGAAAGATCGAAGATCCAGATGGAATCAGGCAAGCCGCACTGAAAAGAATAGAGGTTGCCCCTTTTTTCTTTACAGACAAAGTCCCTGAAGATCTTTTGATTGAAGGTACTACATACAAATGGCCAACCCCAGATGAAAATTCTTATACTGCTACGCTAAAAGAACCCTCTCTTTCTGAAAGACCTCCACAGATAGGTGCTATAGGACGCCCATTCCGATCCTTAATTAAAGCAAGTGGTCCGGTATATCCCAAAGTTCCCCCCGCTCCTGGGAATCATGCAAAAGTAACAATAATTGATGATGAACTTTACGTGGTTGGTTCTGATAATCTCTATCCGGGTTATCTTTCGGAGTTCAACTATCTTATTGAGGGAGAAGATGCGGTGAAAGCTTTCATAGAATCCTACTGGGAACCACTGTGGAAATACTCAAGAACACATGCATTTAATCACAAAAATACTTGATGTAAGTAACAAGTGTATTGATATATTCCCGCCAAATGCGGGCGGGAATATAACTGAAAAAACATTAAGGAGATGACTTTTCAGAGTGGGAAAACAAATCAAAGCGTTTTTCAGCAATAGCCTAGAATACGGCAAGACATCGACCGGATTGCCCCTGTGAAAGATGCCATTTTCAAATAATTTGGGTTTGAAGCCCGATGAAAATCACTTAATGTGGATTGAAAACCGCCGTTGATTGCAGGTCATGACTAATACAGATAAAAAGACCCGATTTTGAACAGATTCACCAACGAATCACACTCATAATACAAATCGGGTACTTTTAATTACTTACGATTAGATTTTAGCTGCATCTAGGTATTTTGTCATTTCATCATCAGGCACCATACCACCGCCGGTTGCCCAGACCAGATGTGTAGCCTGTTTCATCTTGTCCACCGAAAGGTTTTTACTATTCAGGTAATCAAGGTTTTCGCTAACACGCGCAGGACCAGCCATCCCCACTAACGCCGAAGGCTCCAACCGGATACCCTCATCACGATTAAGTAAGCCCAACAAGTTATACATTTCCTGATCATGAACGGTATAAAAACCATCCAGCAAGCGTTCCATAGCGCGCCCAACAAAGCCGGAAGCCCTTCCTACCGCAAGACCATCAGCAGCAGTAATATTGTCAATGCCAATATCCTGTACACAAATACTGTCGTGCAGACCGGTATATACACCCAACAACATACAGGGGGAATGGGTGGGCTCAGCGAAAATGCAGTGCACATGATCACCAAAAGCCAGCTTCAATCCGAACGCGACACCGCCAGGACCACCACCAACACCGCATGGCAGATAAACAAATAACGGATGATCTTCATCAACTACCATATTCATTTGCTCAAGCTGCGCCTTTACCCGTGCACCCGCGACAGAATACCCCAAAAACAACGTTTGGGAGTTTTCATCGTCGATAAAGAAACAGTTGGGGTTAGATTCCGCTTCTTTACGGCCCTGGGCCACGGCCACCCCATAATCTTGTTTATATTCCACGACATTAACCCCATGTGAACGTAGCTTTTGCTTCTTCCATTCACGGGCATCGGCAGACATGTGCACACTGACATTAAAACCCAGCTTCGCACTGATAATACCTATGGATAACCCCAAATTACCGGTGGAGCCTACAGCAATGCTGTATTGATTAAAAAACTGCCTGAACTCTTCTGAAAACAGTTTGCTGTAATCATCGTCTTCAGAAAGCAAACCAGCTTGTAATGCTAATTTTTCCGCGTGAGTCAATACTTCATAAATTCCACCACGGGCTTTAATCGAGCCAGAAATGGGCAAGTGGCTATCTTTTTTGAGCAAAACTTTTCCTGCGATATCCACACCATAATGTTGCTCCAGTGTTTTCTGCATCGCAGGAATAGCGACTATCTCTGATTCAATAATGCCATGTGTGGCTTCTGTTTCTGGGAAAGCTTTACATAAATAAGGTGCAAAACGATTCAGGCGTGCTTCAGCATTCCCGACGTCATCAGCATCCAAACCCACGAAAGGCAATCCCTCTTTAAAAGTGGTGTTACAAGGGTTAAACCAGAAGATTTCCTCCAATTCCATTAAATTTTTTACTAACGGATACTCATTTAGTAATTGTTGAATCTCAGTACTTTTCATTTATGTGTTAACCCAAGATTGGTGTTTCCCTGGTATATAAAAAAACAACTCTTACTTTTTTAATTATTAAAATTATTATATTCAATATGTTATGTTTACTACGATTTTCTACAAAACATCAGCACATCACAGTTTATCTATTTTTTATCTTCCCCTTATTTTGATTACTACGGTTACTGTTTATTTTTTATTATTTTAGCTATAAAGCTGCCTATTTTATAGGCTTCCCTGGTACTGACACATTCGCACTTCTTATTCTTATTTTTCAAGACTGAGCTATTATTCCCTCTCATTACACGATGGTAGAAAGAAGAAATGTCCCAGCCAACGCAACAATAGATGCAATAAATGTTGCGGTTGTATAATATTTAAAAGTTTCACTGAGCGTTGCGCCACAATACTGCTTAACCAACCAAAACAGCGAATCAGTTACAATAGTACAGCCAATAGCTCCGGAACCAATAGCTAACGCAATAATTTCAGGGCTGATATCCGGATATAACGGCAATATTGGTGAAACAATCGCTGTTGCACCCATCATTGCTACAGTTGCGGAACCAACCGCTGCATGCAAAATAATAGCAACCAACCAAGATAAAAGAATTGGATGCATATCCAGGCCTGATAAAACAACGGCCAGCGTATCACTAAGCCCACTTGCTTTCAGAATGCTATTGAATGCTCCGCCTGCGCCGATAATCAATAAGATATTAGCGATAGAGGCGAAACAATCTTCCGTCTTCGTCAACAGTGTACTCATGCCCATATTTTGCCTGATGCCCAAAGTATAATAGGCAACAAACGCGGCAATAAACATGGCTGTAATAGGGTTGCCGATAAATTCCAACATCGTATAAAACGTGGTGCCTTTTTCCATATTTAATTCGGCAGCGGTTTTAATCAGCATTAACCCAATTGGCAATAACACAGTAAATAATGTCATGCCTAAAGAGGGTAAATCTTCTTCCTTGTGAACTTTAATTTCAGAAAATTCAGCCGGAACCGATTTAAAAGGCAGGCGGCTACCGAGAAATTTCTGGAATAATGGGCCGCTAATTAAAGCAGCAAACAGAGCAACTACCAGCCCATAAACAATGACTGAACCAATATCCGCACCCAGTTTATTCGTCACGAATAATGCGGCCGGGTGTGGAGGAACAATACAGTGAACCGCCATCAATGTTGTGCATAATGGGATCGCTAATTTCAACAGTGATGTGTTGGTTTTCCTGGCAATAGAAAACGCCAGTGGGATTAACAATACTACCCCCACTTCAACAAACAGCGTAATACCACAAACCAGACCAATCAGTACCATAATGATATCTGGTGAAAGCCATCGGCATTTTTGCAATGTGATACCAATGCGCTCTGCTGCGCCGGATATCTCCATCATCTTACCAAGAATAGTTCCCAGACCAATCACCGCAGCTAAAAAACCCAGCGTACCACCAATCCCCCCTTCAATGGCACTCACCATCTCAACAGGGTTCATTCCCATCAATGCACCGACATAAAAACTTGCCAACAATAGCGCCAAAAAAGGGTGAATTTTTAATTTAATTATCGTAAATACAATTAACACAATACTTGTGAGTAACGTACCTATCACCCAAGGTTGTGAATCCACTCAATCATTCCTCACAGTTAGCCTCTGCTCGTTACGTGCATTTTTACTATTGAATATGAATATTCAATTTTTGACAAATGATTAATACATAGTCATGCATGAGCCAGATTGAGCCAATTCAGTGATGCAGATCAAATTTTTCACTTTATTTGAGATTTAAATCACTAAAACTATCTGAAACATGCCGCCTTAATGATACGGTTGCATTATCCCGTCGTCGATGAAACAGAAACATTATAAATATGTACACAGATGATAATTTCATGGTTGTAAATAAGCTACTCAATGGAAACCAGTTATCAAAACTGCATACATTTGAGATAGCGGCCCGTCACTGCTCTTTTGCTCTGGCTGCTGATGAGCTAGCTATCAGTGCCAGTGCAGTCAGCCATCGAATCAGTTCACTGGAACAAGAACTGGGGTTCAAACTTTTCCAACGTTTTCACAGAAAGATTGAATTAACTTGTGAAGGAAAGCGTTTATTTTGGACAATTAAATCAACTCTGGAGCATTTGAATCAGGAAATTCTGGAAATAAAAAATCAGGAGTTATCGGGTAATCTGACGATTTACTCCCGCCCTACTTTTACTCAATGCTGGTTAGTTCCCAAATTGGCTGCTTTTAATCAGCTATATCCGTCCATTAATTTGAACATTCTGGTCGGTAACGAAAATGTGAATTTCCGCGGTTATGGTATCGATCTTGCGATTTACTTTGATGATATTATGTCTAATGAGCTATCACATCAATATCTGATGAGTGAATACATTACTCCAGTCTGTAGTCCACAATATGCAGAAAAGCATAACCTAATGGGAAATATCGATAATCTGCAATACTGTACACTATTGCATGATAAACAAGCATGGAGCTACGATTCTGATACCAAAGAGTGGGACACTTGGACAGAACACGTTGACATTACACTTGACCCATCACAAAAGTGTATAGTCTTCGATCGCTCTGACTTAGCTGCTGTCGCTGCAATGCACCACGCGGGTGTGGCAATGGGAAGAAAAAATATGATTTGGGAAAAAATTGAAAATAACGAATTAGTCGCGCCATTTCCCAACACCGAAGTGCTATGTAAACAGTATTACTATACCTGTACCCTACCCCAACAACAGAATGAGAAAGTCAATGCATTTATTCAATGGTTGAAATCAACCATAAACGAATAAAAATATAGCCAGCCATTAATAGATACATCAATTCATTCTGTTTTAAGTGGCGATTACTCATCGCCACAGAATTTAACAAGGAATTTCAAGCACAATAATAAAGGCTGAACTCCCTCTTCTGCAAAATCCAGCCCCATTAATGTAAGCTTAATCTTTGGTGATGATAATTAAAGCAGTCAGCGACTTGTCGTTCATAAGGTAACTATGAGTCTTTATCACAATTTTCGGCTATAAAACAGACATTCCTATATTATTAGATTATTTAGTTAGCTAACTCAGTAAAACTTATTCATTTTTAACTTGCTTACGTCTGACAACCATTCTTATCGAATTATATAGAAATAGATAAAATTATTTTTCTGCTAATAATAAATTTCATTGATTACAATTGGAATAAAACACATAAATTAGTGTTTTTCTGAATATAGAAATAAGGAATCTTTAGTATGGATAACTGATTGACAAGAAAAGAGGAAAAAACCCCCAACTAATACTTGATGAATACTACAACAATAAAGAAACTATTTATACTAATTAAAGTCATCCTTCTCTGCTGCTATCCACCAGGAAAAAATAATAATAATAGTTAGTTAATCGCGTATAAAATATAAAATTCACCAAAAAATATATACTAATAGTCCAAGTTATGATATTTATTATAGCCGTTGGTAAGAAAGTCATTCAAATAGTTATAAATTAATTTACTTATAAATTATATAGAGTGTAATTAAATGCAAAAAATTTTATTAAGCTGTGGCGCTATTTTTTCTGTATTTGCAATAACTTTACCTGCTCAAGCTGAACAACATACAGCTTCTATCGGGTATGCCCATGTGAAACCACAAGACGTTAAAGCGCTAAATGGCGCGACACTGAGTTACCGATATGAACTGGATGATCAATGGGGAGTGTTATCATCGTTCACCTTTGCTAAAGGAGATGAAAAGGAAACAACAGAACGCCAAAAGATTGATACTAAATATTATTCTTTGATGACTGGCCCAACTTATAGAATTAACGATTATATCAGTTTATACAGTCAGATAGGATTATCCAGAATGAACCTGAAATGGTCCGATAGCGATGATAATACAAATGGAAAATCAGAAGAAAATGCCTTAGGTTGGGGAGCTGGCTTTATTATAAACCCAACAACGAATACATCGATTACAGCCGGTTACGAAGGTAGCCGCTTTGATATTAAAGACGGTGTAGATAAATATAAAATTTCCACCAATGGCTTTAACATAAGCGTCGGCTATCGTTTCTAATTTAAGCAACAAAAAGATCATATTATCACCAAGGTTAGCCATCTTATATGATTTATAATCTTGGTGATTTATTAAAAAATTTCAGCTCAATTTTGTATGTTAGTGAAATATATTTGTCACTCATATGTCTTTGGTATAATAGTTACCTGCTTAACCAACTGGTTGAATTTAGTAACGAATGAACGAGCTTTTACAACCCTTTTATAATAGCCTGTCAGGTTATTTACAAAAAAACCTGGTAACTGCTCATCTTCTATGTGTCTTTTAAGGACAAGCTCATGTGCCCTGCAAAACATTTCAGCAGCTTTAAACATACTTACGTCAATCTGAGATAATGCAAGCAGCATATCTGCCTGTGAAGTATCAGCCAGACTAATAAGTGATTTGTATGCTTCCTGCACTTGAGAAATAAAATCATCTATCACTTCCAATCCTTGAGATAACTCATCAGAAGACCTTTTAATCAGTTTAACATCCACCTCTTTACCATAAGCTTGATATCTGCACATTTCATGAGCTAACGCGGCCGGTTGAGCTAAATGAATACCCAAAGCGGTTACTGTTGCGGCAATAATTGTTCTCATAAAAACTCCTTCACATTATCAATGCGATACAAACATACACTCTTGCATATAAATTTTAATACCATAGCTCATACTTAATCAAACATATATCGATGAAATAACAAGCACATTGAGAGAAGAGTACGGGAAACGTAAACACATAGCGACATCTTAAAGACCAAATACGCCAAAGTCACATCATACTGTAAAAATGTTAGGCTTAGATAATTTTCTAGTAACCATCCTTAGATGCCTATCCCAATAAGCTTTATTGTTGCAAACCATTCTTGTGAACGAATAGTGAATACGAACAGCACACAAAAACCGGAGCGTACACATAGTACA
>NZ_JAJAFX010000064.1:0-30028 GCF_025384845.1 Photorhabdus temperata
CTTTTCTCTTATGTATTGATAAAATTTTACAGCATTAAATAATATGATTTATACAGTATATAATACTTATGGGTTTTTCAGTTCGATTTTGGTTTGAAAAAAACATCTTTAAATAACCATTCCACTAATAATTACCGCCAGCCGATTAAACAATTCACTGAACATACGCTCAGAAAATGGCGCCAGCATGGGGATTAAAAGTGTCAGTACTAGGATACCGGTAGTGAGCGTTAGCGGAAAACCGACCACAAAGATGGAGAGTTGTGGTGTCATACGGTTTAAGATCCCCAATGAGAAATTTAGCGTTAATAGTAGGGTGATTAATGGCAAAGCCAGCATCATGCCGTTGATAAATATCATGCTGGCGCTTTGTGCCAAGAGCCAAAATCCTTGCGCACTAAGCTGCAATGGTTGTACCGGTATAACCTGGAATGTATCCGCCAGAACGGATAATAGCCAAAGATGACCGTCAAAAGCCAAAAATAGCAGTAAAGTCAGTAGGTTAAAGATACGCGCTAGAATGGGCATATTGGGGCCGCCGGAGGGATCAAAAAAGGTGGCGAATGAAAGCCCCATTTGTAAGCCAATGATTTCACCAGCATGACGCACCGCGGCAAAGGCAATTTGCATGGTAAGGCCAAGTGACGCGCCAATCAGGATTTGCTGGACCATTACCCAAAATCCGGCAACAGAGAAAATAGGCACTTGCGCGGGTTGCAGGTTTGGCATTAAGAGCAGCGTTACCATCACTGCCAATCCAATCCGAACTTTCTTGGGGGCCTGTTTTTCACTGAATAATGGCGCGGTACTGAACAGCGCAAGGACCCGGACCAGCGGCCAGAAAAATTCACTGATAAACTGAATCAGCATTTCACTGTTAAAAGAGATCATAATCAGCCGATTATCACGGGTATGTTGCTGTAGAGTTCACGCATGTAGTCCAGAAATAGATTCAGCATCCAGGGACCGGCGATAACTGTAGTGACAAATACCGCTAGAATTTTGGGGATAAATGACAGCGTCATTTCGTTAACCTGTGTCGCGGCTTGTAATAAACTGACAATTAAACCGCATAATAAAGCAGATAAAAGCAGCGGCGCAGCCAGCGCCAGTGCGACTTTCATTGCTTCTGTTCCCAATGCCATTACCGATTCAGGAGTCATAATGTTTGTCTCTTTTCAGGTCAACCGTAGAAACTTTGTGCCAAAGAACCCAGCAATAATTGCCAGCCATCAACCAATACAAACAACATAAGTTTAAAGGGCAACGAGATTGTCGCGGGTGGCACCATCATCATCCCCAGCGCCATTAAAACACTGGCGACGACCAGGTCAATAATCAGAAATGGGATGAATAGGGTAAAACCAATCTGGAATGCAGTTTTTAGCTCACTGGTAATAAATGCCGGCATCAGTACCCGCATAGGAACTGAGTCTGCGGTTTCAAAAGGAGGCTGGTCAGCAAGACGGGCAAACAACGCTAAATCGTTTTCCCTTGTTTGACGTAACATAAATTGCCGTAATGGCTTGGCGCCATTTTCTAAAGCGGTTTCCAGGCTGATTTTATCTTCACTGAAAGGCAGATAAGCATCCTGATAAACTTTATCGAAAACCGGCGACATAATAAAAAAGGTCATAAATAGCGTCAGCCCCAGTAAAACCTGATTGGGCGGAGCCGATGGGGTGCCTAACGCATTACGCAGTAAACCCAGCACAATAATAATGCGGGTAAAACTGGTCATCATGAGTAAAGCCGCGGGAATAAAACCCAGCGCGGTAATAAAAACTAAAGTCTGAACTGGTAGTGACCAGTTTTGTCCGCCGTTTGCCAGCGGCTGGCTGATAATGCCCGGCAGCTGTGCCGCGACATCCATTGGTAAAGTCAGCGCAGTGAGTGCCATTGCCAGGCGGCATGATAATGGGAATTTACTGCTCGTCATAAAGAAAGAACTACTTTTTTTCATCGGCCTTGCCTTGTCGCATCAGGGTATTTTTTAGAATCTGACCAAACAGTGCCGGTTTTATGGGTTGTCCTTCGGGGTTATCACCGCTGGATTCAGGTATTGGCATCTGATGTAACAAATTAATCTGCTGGGCGGTAACACCTAATACTAACCAGTCATTTTCAACCTCCACAATGACAACACGTTCACGTTGTCCAAGTGAGCAACTGGCTTTGATACTCAGTTGTTGCTGTGTTTTTCCTTTGCCGGAAACCAGCCCCATACGGCGTATCAACCAGGTGAGGGTGAAAATTAACAGTAAAACACCGGCTAATGCGCTGCTGATCTGTATCAGTGTCTGACCTGCGGAAAGCGGCGCGGCAGTGGCGACCTGCGTAACCGCCTGGGTTTGCGCGACAGGTTCTGCCGCGCCATGATGAAGAGAAGGCTGGAAAGCCATATTAGCGACTCAGTCGACGCATACGTTCGGAAGGGGTGATGATATCGGTGATACGGATGCCGTATTTATCCGATACAACCACAACTTCACCCTGCGCAATCAGGTATCCGTTGATTAAAATATCCAACGGTTCCCCGGCAAGGCCATCAAGAGAGACGACGGAGCCTTGAGATAATCTCAGCAGCTGTTTGATCGTCATTTTTGTCCGGCCCAGTTCGACGGATAATTTGACCGGAATATCCAGAATCAGGTCGATATCCGATAAATGAGCCAGTGCATCCTGAGGCTCCAGAGATTCAAATATTGCCGCGCTGCTGTCAGAGGTTTGTTGTTGCGCGGCCTGTTGTTCCAGAGCTTCTGCCCACATATCTTCGGCAGATCCGGTTGAAGCGGTATCTGTGGGTTGTTTAGCGTCACTCATTGGGCTGTTCCTCATCCAGAGCATTTAAAACAGGGTTAATAAGATGTTCGACACGCAGGGCGTATTGCCCGTTTAATGTTCCGTATTGACTGGTGAGCACCGGCACACCATCGACGTGAACGATCAAGCGTTCGGGTTTATCAATCGGTAATATATCGCCCGGCTGAAGTTGCAGAATTTTTGACAGCCTCAGCGGGATATCAACAAAGTTGGCGACCAGCTCCAGTTCTGAATGCTGAACCTGTTTTACCAGGCTTTCCCGCCACAGGCTGTCTTCCTGCCGGACATTCTCCAACGGTGGATTGGTCAGGCGTTCCCGCAGTGGTTCGATCATGGCGAATGGAATACAGATGTTAAATTCACCACTCAACGCGCCAATTTCTACCTGAAATGGTGTTGTAACCACAATATCGTTCGGTGATGTGGTGATGTTGGTGAATTTCACCTGCATTTCAGAGCGTATATATTCCACTTCGATTTTGAAAATGGAATCCCAGGCATCACGGTAGGAATCCAGCGCCATACGTAACATCCGGTTAATCACCCGTTGTTCCGTATTGGTGAATTCACGGCCTTCCACTTTGGTCGGGAAACGTCCATCACCACCAAACAGGTTATCTACCGCGATGTAAACCAAGCTGGGGGCAAATGCAAACAGTGCGGTTCCTCTCAACGGTTTCAGGTGAACAAGGTTAAGATTGGTCGGCACCGCCAGGTTACGGGCGAATTCATGATAGGGCTGAATTTTTATTGCTCCGACAGTAATATCAGGACTACGGCGGAGCATGTTGAACAACCCCATCCTGAAATGACGGGCAAAACGTTCGTTAATAATTTCCAGTGCTTGCAGACGTTCCCGAACAACACGGCGTTGGGTATTGGGATCGTAAGGGCGAACCTCGTTTTCCCCAGACGCGGTGTTTTCTGCGTCGTCACTGGCACTGTCGCCATTGAGCAGAGCATCAATCTCGGCTTGTGAAAGAATATTGTCACTCATGGTGATTATCGCAGAATAAACGTGGTAAACAGCACATCGGTGATGACCTGATCCGGCTCACCTGGTACCAATGTTGGGCGCAGCGTTTGCTTGATATCGGTCATCAGACGCAGTTTGCCGCTGTCATGAGCCAGATCAGCTGATTTCTGGCGTGATAGTAATAACAACATACGGCTACGAACTTCCGGCAGATACTCATGGAAGCGCTGGCGGGTTTTTTCGTCGACTAAACGTAGCGTCACGCCGATGTAGAGCACACGGTCAAAGTGATCTTCATTGTCGATCAGATTAACGGTAAAAGGCTCCAGAGTCATAAATACAGGGACTTTTATGGTTCGGGATGCCGTAGAATCACTCTTTTCTGCCTGCTTAAGTGTCCACCAACTGTATCCTCCGATGGCGGCACCGATAACGGCAACCAGTACTAACAGTATCATCCAAAATGGATTTTTGCGTTTACGCTCGTAGCTATAGTCAGACATGGACAGACAAGTTCCTGTTTTCGTTGCGGACAAGTGTCCACTCATTCCGTGGCGGACCTGCTTATCCATCAATATCGATAATAATTATCCCGCGTATTTCCGCTGGCAATAGCCGGAACAAACGGGGAAAAAACCACTAACTCATTCGTTTGTTGTGAGTCTTGTTTACTACGGATAAATACCTTCCATGATCAGGCGAAAATATCCACACCTCCGCGGACTGATGCCAGTTGGTGAGGTGTTAAACGTATTGTGGATTCAGTAGTCGAATGGTTTTCTGGTGTGGCGTTAGTGTCATGACCGCCAGTTCCGCCTGAATTTTGTGAACTGGAACGTTGTTCTTGTTGCCACGGGCTGGCGTTGTCGCTGCTGACATTGCTTTGGGTAAGTTGAATTCCACTTTCTGCCAATGCATGACGAAGCCCGGGTAACGCAGCTTCCAGGGCTGCCCGAACATGACTGTGAGCAGATGCCAGATGTAATTGCGCCTGATTGTCTTCAACAGACATACGAATTTGTAATGCACCCAGCTCTTGTGGATGCAGGCGCAGCTCTGCCTGTTGCAGGCCGTTGCGGTTGAACAAGATGATCTGTTGGTTTAATTGTTGCTGCCACTCTTCACTACCCAACTGCGCATTCAGCAAAGGCGTGGAGGCGCTGGATAACTGAAACTGGGCTGTCTGATTATGCCCGGCGGAAAGCAGAGGTGATGCGGCTACTGAGGGCGCTTGCCCGGCTTGCTGATGCTCGGTTGCCACGGTCGTGGGCTGAATTTCAGCCTGAATGGGGGGCGG
The DNA here is from genome assembly GCF_025384845.1 of Photorhabdus temperata. Classification (NCBI taxonomy): domain Bacteria; kingdom Pseudomonadati; phylum Pseudomonadota; class Gammaproteobacteria; order Enterobacterales; family Morganellaceae; genus Photorhabdus; species Photorhabdus temperata. The sequence goes on from NZ_JAJAFX010000064.1 coordinate 5,097, forward strand.
GTTCAGTGCCGGTTCACGTGAATAGCGTTGAGTTGCACTTTCATGCTGAATAGCGACGGTGGGGATCTTTGGTTTTACCTGAGAATTCTGTACTAATCCGTTTTCAGGTTTTGTTTTAAAAAGATTGTCAAAACTTTCCGTTTTTTCTTCATGTTTTGGTTGTTCCGGCATATCCGTCAGAATATTTTTCTCTGTCGGCAATTCTGTCATCACCCATTCTTTAGCGATAATCGGACGGTTTTTATCACTATTTTCATCACTGTTTTTATCACTATGTTTAATCAGTTCGGTTGGTTGTGGATTATCTTGCTGATTTTCTGATCTGATGGTTAATTTGGACAATTGTACGGGTAAACTTGCCGCCAATTCTTCTGCTGACATGAGCTTTTCGTCAACAGGAGCCGGTTGTTTGTCTGTCTCTGCTTTTACATTCAGAGGAATCAGTGAGGGGGTGATAGACTCCGCTGGAATTTCATTTGAGACAGATGATACAGATAATAATGGCGATAAACCGATGTCTGTTTCATCTGCGGTCTCTTTTCCTTCTTTGGATGAAACTTTCCCCGGTTTGACCATACCTTTCTGTGCCGGCTCGGTTTCCAGATTAAGAAACTGAGCAAAGACAGAAGGTTGATCGGCGTCAGTGAGTAAATCACTGCGTGTTTGCTGATTTTCTGCCGGTTTCAGATCAGCAGGCAAAAGAGTGATATTCATTATCCATTTCTCCGTTGTGCACTACGTTGGGCATACTCATCCATCTGTTTTTGCTCCGTTCTGTTCTGTTGTAATCTTCGGTTGTTATCTGCCCGCTGTTGCAAAGTGTCAAAGGCATTGAGACGTTGTTGTTTTTCCTGCCACTGTGATAAAGCGGTTTCAAGCCGCTGTTGCCATTGATTGAGCTGCAATTTGTGCTGTTCAATCGCCTTTTCCAGCGTTTTCATGAATTGCTGGTAGTTTTGCCAGGTCGTACACGGCATACCGTTACTGAGCGTGTCGTTCAGGCGCAGCCGGTATTCATCCTGATAGCCCATCAGCGTTGCAAGTTGTTGCTCCATTTGTTGATGGTTCTGACGAACTTGTGCAAGGTGAGTGGCGGCTTTCTCCACCGCATTTTGTGCAAGTTCACGCAAGGTCATGAGAGGTGATTGTTGCTGCATCTTATTCCTCGCTTTTTAATGGCAACATACAGAAAATCGTTACGTTATATAGGTAACAACTGTTGCAGTTGAGTACAGGCCGCTTCATATTCACTACGTTCTTCAATATCTTGGAGTAAAAATTGTGCCATGTAGGGATAAAGTTCAATCGCCTTGTCCAATAGCGGATCATTGCCCGCAGCATAGGCACCGACGTTAATCAGATCACGGTTACGCTGATAGCTTGCGAGCAGTTGTTTAAACTGCTGTACCCGCCGATAGTGCTGTTTATCAATTAATGATGTCATGGCGCGGCTGATAGAGGCTTCAATATCAATTGCCGGGTAGTGTCCTGATTCCGCGAGAGAGCGGGAGAGCACGATGTGACCATCCAGAATGGCCCTGGCAGCATCGGCTATTGGGTCTTGCTGATCATCACCTTCGGTCAGTACAGTGTAGAACGCGGTAATCGAGCCACCGCCGTTCACGCCGTTTCCTGCTCGTTCCACCAGTGCCGGCAGTTTGGCGAAAACCGAGGGTGGATAACCTTTGGTCGCCGGTGGCTCGCCAATGGCCAAGGCAATTTCACGTTGAGCCATACTGTAGCGGGTCAATGAATCCATAATCAGTAATACATGCTTACCCCGGTCACGAAAATCTTCGGCGATACGGGTCGCGTAGGAGGCGCCTTGCATACGCAATAAAGGTGAGATATCGGCAGGCGCGGCGACAACCACTGAGCGGGTTAAACCGGCTGTACCAAGGATGTTTTCAATAAAGTCTTTAACTTCGCGGCCACGTTCACCGATCAAGCCAACGACAATCACATCTGCCTGTGTATAGCGCGCCATCATGCCAAGAAGAACACTTTTACCCACCCCAGAACCGGCAAACAACCCCATCCGCTGGCCGCGTCCTACCGTGAGTAAGGCGTTAATCGCCCGTACTCCCACGTCCAATACGTCACTGATCGGCGTGCGTTGCAGAGGATTGATTGGCGGTGTGGTGAGTGGGGCGCGATAGCCGGTATCTGGCGACGGCAAGCCATCCAGTGGGCGGCCAGCGCCATCTAAAACCCGTCCTAATAGTTCCGGGCCAAGAGGCAGCTGGCGTCCACTACCGCAATCTTCACTGTACGGGCGGGCATAAACACGGGCGCCAGGTACAATACCTTCCAAATCTTCAAGTGGCATCAGTAGAAGTTTTTCGCCATTAAAACCAACGACTTCACTTTCAACCTCTTCAATATTGCCGCCATTTTGCCGTTCAATCAGACAGGTTGCGCCCAGAGGCAGATGTAAGCCCGTTGCCTCCATGACCAGACCTGTCGCTCTGGTCAGACGGCCATAACGACGAACCGGCGAAGTCTTCGCTAATTTCTGTTCAAAAGCATCCAGTGTCGCCAGCCAGCGTCCGAGTCTTGCCGTCATTACAATTCTCCCGGTGCTGCCAGCCGGCATAATTCATGCCAGCGGGTTGCCAGGCTGGCATCCAAATCGCCTTCATCTGCACTGATTTTGCAACCACCAGGATGCAGTTTGTTATCTGCCAGTAAACGCCAGCCGTGGAGTGAAAGCGTGGTGCCCAATTGCTGTTCAACCATGGGAATATCCTGTGGGTGAACCCGAAGTTGCGGTTTACCACTGAACATCGGTTCTTGCTGGATAAATTCACGGATCTGATTGAGCAGGGCGGTACCATCGCAAATCGCGGGTTGTCCGAGGATCTGTTTCGCGGCTGTCAGCGATAGCTGCATTAGGCGGGATGCGATAATGGTATCGAGCCCTTCAAGTGAATGGCGGAAATCAGCCAGCATATTTTGCCACTGCTCTGTGATAGGTTGCTGTTGCTGACTGGCATCCTTTAATCCCTGTTCCAGACCGGCTTCTAAGCCGGATTGGTATCCTTTTTCATAACCTTGCGCCTGGCCTTCGGCAAATCCTTGTTCATGGCCTGCCTGCCGGGCCTGTTCTTTCAGGTTATCCAGCATTGCCGCCTGTTCAAGGATTTCATCACGCCCGGAAGTTTCCAGTGAGTCATCAGTAGGCTCTGGTTTAACACACAGTTTTTCCCACTGTGTGAGTTCATTGGGTTTCCAGGGTTGCCAGCCAGCATTGTTCAACTTATCAGACATAGCTATCGTCGCCACCGTTCAGGATAATCTCGCCGCTTTCTGCCAGACGACGAACAATAAGCAGAATGGCTTTCTGTTCGTTTTCCACCTGAGACATACGCACCGGACCACGGTTTGCCAGGTCATCGCGCATAATCTCTGCGGCACGCTGAGACATATTGTTGAGGAAGTGATCGCGTAGTTGCTGGTTGCAGCCTTTCAGTGCAATAAGCAGGGAATCGGTGGTGATTTCCTGCAACAGGCGCTGGATACTGCGGTCATCCACATCGACAAGGTTTTCGAACAGGAACATTTCATCGATGATTTTTTGTGCCAGTTCGTTATCGTAGGCGCGCATGGCTTCGATAACATTCTCTTCCTGTTGACTTTTCATCAGGTTAATAATTTCAGCGGCGGTACGAATACCGCCCATCTTGCTGCGCTTGAGGTTCTGACCATCTAACAGGTTATTAAGCACTTCTGTTAGTTCAGCCAGCGCAGCTGGTTGTACGCCACCGAAAGTGGCGATACGCAGCATGATGTCGTTACGCAGCTTGTCATCAAACAGTGCAAGAATATCAGCTGCTTGTCCACGATTCAGGTGAACCAAAATGGTGGCGATAATCTGTGGATGTTCCTCACGGATCATATCGGCTGCCATTTGTGGCTCCATGAAGTTGAGGGTCTCCATACCGGTAGTGGTTTCACGGGATTCGAGAATATCCTCAAGCAGGCTGGAAGCGCGTTCTTCACCCAGCGCTTTGATTAACACCGAACGCAGATAGTCACTGGCATTGATACTCAGTGCTGCATATTGGCCGGAATCTTCTTCAAACTCAGCCAATACATCGACCAGTTGCTGGTTGGAAACCTGACGCATACCGGCCATGGTGATACTGAGTTGCTGGACTTCCCTGGAGTTCAGGTGTTTAAACACCTCGGCCGCCTGATCTTCTCCCAGGGTCATCAACATGACGGCGCTTTTTTCTGTTCCGTTCAGGCTCATTGTTCGTTACTCATCCATTGACGGATCACCAGCGCCACGACGCGAGGATCTTTTTCTGCCAATTCGCGGATACGTTGGCTTTGAATTTCGGCACTGACCCGTTGACGTGTCAGTTTCTGGCGGGTTCTTTCATCCATTTCTGCGCTGGATTCAGTCATTTGTCTTTTCTGAACTTTCTGTGCGTCAAGCGCGGTTTTTTCTGCGGCACGTTTTTTGGCGAGTTGCGGAACCACCATTTTACGCCACAACAGCCATGCCACCAGAATCAATAGCAGGTAGCGGCCAAAATCGAAGGCTTTTTCCAGCAGAATAGGGTTCTGCCATACCGGAATCACTTCGATATTTTCTTTGCTTTCAGTAAACGGTGTATTAACCACATTTAAACTGTCGCCACGTTCTTTGGAAAAGCCCATCGCTTCTCTGGTCAGCGCTTCTATTTTCGCCAGTTGTTCCGGTGTCAGCGCCTGAGTTTCCGGGCCATTTTTGCCATCGACAGTGACATAATTGACAACAACGGCTACCGATAAGCGTTCAACACCACCGGCTTGTTGTTGCACATGGCGAATAGTCCGGTCCACTTCATAGTTTGTGGTTTCGTCACGGCGGTTATTGCGATTATTGTTCACCATGCGCTCGTTATTGTTGCCGGCGGATGATGTTTTCTTATCGCTCTTGTCGTTTTTATTGCTCTCTTTGGTATTCGGCTTATCAATCGGCGCACTTGGTGGAGGGCTGGGTTGATTGGAAAGCGCACCAGGAATGCCACCAACCAGAGAACCACCACTTTGCTCGCTTTCACTTAACTGTTTTGAGCGAACCGCCGCCTGATTAGGTGGCTGATTAGGTTTATATTCCTCTGCGGTCTCTTCACGGCGGGAAAAATCCACCTGGGCAGTCACTTGTGTGTGAACATTGCCACGACCGACAACCGGGGTCAGAATAGCTTCAATACGATGCTGGAAGCGATTTTCCACTTCCTGAATGTATTTTAACTGACTGGTGTTCAGATCACGTCCGGTAGCATCGGCTTGTGTCAGAAGACGTCCGGTCTGATCAACAATGGTGACATTGCCCGGAGGTAAGCCAGCGACACTGCTGGAAACCATATGGACAATGGCGTTAATTTGGCCTTCATCCAGTGAACGGCCTTGCAGTAACCCGACGGTAACCGATGCTGAAGGCGACTTCTGTTCGCGGACAAACAGGGAAGGTTTGGGTAACGCCAGGTGAACACGGGCATTCTGCACCGGTCCTAGTGATTCAATGGTCCGTGATAACTCACCTTCCAATGCTCTTTGGTAGTTAACCTGTTCACTGAACTGGCTGATACCAAATTTCTCTTTATCAAGCAGCTCAAATCCAGCGGCACCACCTTTAGGCAATCCTTGTTGTGCCAGCCTTAGCCGTGTCTCATGGACCTGCTCGGCAGGGATCATGATCGCAGAGCCGTTTTCGGCAAAACGGAAGGGAATATTTAATTGGGTTAGTTGCGTGACAATATCGCCACCGTCTTTATCGCTCAAATTACTGTAGAGCACCCGGTAATCGGGGCTGCGTAACCACAGGAAAAGGGCAATGACAATCGCGACGGCTGCGCTGCCTGCAACTAATAATGGTACTTTAGGATCAGCTTTTATCCGGTTAATGATAGCACTGAAACCGTTAGTTTGATTTTCAACGTCGGTTGTTGCGGCACTCATAGACGATCCTTGCCTTGCTGTTCAACATGAATACTAAAAGCGTGGCGTAACAAAACAGACTCCCCATACGCAAGCGAAAAAATTTTTCCTATTTTCAGTCTTGTCATTATTCGCTGTTTACTCATCTTTTAATGGCACAATAAGCCCTGACTTTTTACGTTAATTACCCGCTTTAGATTGAGGGGGCTATGTTAGGGTGGCAGCGTGAAAATATGCCGTATAAGTCTTGGGTTAATATGGCATTGAATTGTGTAAGGTATAGGGTGGTTTAACACGAGGTTTTTATGTCAATTCAGGCAATTGAAGGGGTACTGCAACAGATGCAGGCTCAGGCATTACAGGCAGCAAGTATCGCAAAACCCATGCCGTTGCAGGGAGGATTTGCCAGTCAACTGACGGCGGCTGTTGGTAAAATTAATCAGACACGTTTGCATGCTACGAAACAAACTCAGGATTTTACCTTGGGTGTACCGGGTATTGAGCTGAATGATGTGATGGTGGATATGCAAAAATCCAGTATCGCTTTGCAAATGGGCGTTCAGGTAAGAAATAAGCTGGTGGCTTCTTATCAGGAAATTATGAGTATGCAGGTGTAGGTATATTAAGCTATTGATGTCTATAGTTTAAGACAGATCGCGAGTGTCGTGGATAAATTCCGCGGCGCTGCAAACAGGATATTCCATCGGTTTTATTTCTGGTCTTTTGTGTTGTGAGGCAATCCATAGCTCATACTGAGATTGCATTTCTGTCCACATTTCAGCACGCCCATTTTGTTATTCCTCAGTGATAATCTTGATCGTTGACGAGAATAACATCTTCACTTTCAAATCTAAATGTTAATCGTTAATTGCTATTGACCGATATAGCCCAGTGACCTTTAAATCAGTTGAATATTTGTTATCGTTAGCGATTTAATTAAATGTTGTAGAAGAAGGTCAAGATAATATCTGGTGGTTTAGAATAATAATTCTCAACTCCAATTTTTGAGAGTAATATTAACTTATTGATAAGTATCAAAAAACGATAAGGGGAATAAGCAGAATATCCTGTTATAATTTAATCTTGATTTTTTGCTTTGGTTCCATCTAATTCACCAAAATTTACTGAGTGTTTAATAATAGATTGAAAGTTAAATCATGTGATTTAATTTTTAATTATTTATAGATATAAGGAGATAATATGTCTGAAGTTATGAAGCCTGAAAAGGAATGTCCGTTTGATCCTAAGCAATATGAATGTCACGGTGTTATCGCTCCGGTCGGTTCTTTTTCTTGGGCTTTGATTCAATTAAAACTACGCAAACTTGTTGCTCGTTCTGTTTGGAGTGATAAAAAGATGTATTTGGCTATTACTCCTCGTGTAAATGATTTAACCGTTGAGAAAGATAGTGCTTATGCGGTTGATGGTGTAGCCGTTGGCACTAAATATGATTACTTGACGCATATCGATCTGCGTAATGAGCACGGCAATTTTGTACCGTGGCAGCCAACGCAAGAAGATATGATGGCTTGTGATTGGGAATTGAAAGCTAATATCCCTGATTACACAATAGTTATTGATGTAACTCCATATGAAGTAAGTAAAGATAGTCTATGGGGAGGAAATACTTCTGAAACATTAGTTGTAATTGAAAGTAATATAGATAATAGTTCAATCACTAGTATTTATTGGTCTGCTAGAGAAAATGGACTTCCTATAAATTTAACTTTAAGAGACTATGATCTTCTAAAGGATCTTGTAGGTAAAAGGCTAACAATTACTGTAGATGGTATAAAGTATGAACTTGGATATCGCACTGAAAGATCAGATGAACCTATTTATATCCCGTGGTATCAAGGCACCGAAGCTGAGAAAGTAGGTAATCTGTTAAAACAAATAGGTAAAACCTTCCGTTTCTACTGTAATTGGCATGATTAATTTATATAGCTAATTTTTTTCAACCTTGGCAAATGCTCTGTCTCTTAGTCAGATCTCTGGTTAAGAGACAGGCAACTGAGGGGATTTTTCGTATGTATCAGTAGTAAATCACAGAGCTACATATAACAGTTTATTAATACCCATTGGTCAATGATGGGAATAGGATATGAAAATTAAGGAAATCTTGATTTGTAGGCTGGGATACTACAAGGTCTTAAAGATGCTGGGCCTCATTTTCGTCAGAAATGTAAAATACTTTTCATTAATGTATAAGATATTGAAAATGAAAAGCAGAACACTATTTCATTACCAAGATTTTTTTATCTATTTCTTATAATTTGAATTGAAATCAATACGTTCTAAACCAAGCTCACAAAATGAGTAAATAATGGTGATGAAGATACATCACCTTTATTTCTCAATTACTTCTGTTCCGTAGAGCTCATAAGGGTATGATAGGGTTCAGCAGGGAATTGACCGTAACTATCATTTAATAACTGCTGTCGGCCTGCTTGTTTGATGAGTTTGCTGAGTTCATCAAGTCTTCTCTGTAACAGTTCTTTTATCTCATGTTCATTATCTAAGATTGTCTGCAAAATGTTGGTCATTTTTTGTTGTAACGAAAGAGAGGTGACAGATGATATTGAAGATTGGCTGATCACTTCTACTGCTTTGAGGTAGGTGATTTCCATATCAACAAGCTCATCCCATTTTTCGTTTTTAGCTAAATTAAGCATCTGCTCACTTAAACTTAGGATCCGTTGGTAAGCTGACAAAAGATCCATTTCATTATCCATTAAACAATATCCTGACTGGCGTTGTAATGAGGGCCAATTTGCCGCCAAGCTTCTGAAATCTCGGTGAGTAACTTTATAACTTCGGTAATGGCTGGCTCATCATTGCGTAAATTAGCGTGGAGTAAACGTTGGGTCATATAGTCGTAAAGGGAAGCAAGATTGTGTGCCAGCTCTCCACCTTTCTCGTTATCTAACCCCTGTTTGAGGCCATTATCAATGATATTGATCGCTTTGGAAATAGCTGCGCCTTTTTCCGCGATATTACCTTGCTCCATCAGAATAATTGCCCGACGCAGGGCGCTAAGCGCCCCGTTGAACAAAATCTGAATCAACTGATAGGGGGAAGCATTCATAATTTCGCTTTCCACATCTATCTGGGCATATAATTGACTTGCCGAACGTTGATACATAATTTCCTTTAATTATCTCATCTGTTGTAATAGGAAGTTACTGGTCTGTTTTAAGGAAGAGACCATCTTATCCAGTTGTGAAAATTGGTGCTTATAACGTTCAATCGTTTCGTTAATGTTGCTTTGTGTTCTGTCCACTTGTTTTTCAAGTGTTTTCAGACGCTTATTAATGCCGTTAGTCGCGGTGACTAATGTACCTTCATGGCTATCCAAGGCGCCTTTTAATAGTTTATGTGTCTGGGTGGCAAAACCGGTTTCTTTACCGTCGCCCATAAAGAATGCTTTCACATTAGCGGGTTTCTCTTTTAGATTTTTTTCCAGCTTTTCGTTATCAATTTCCAGTTTGCCATCAAGTTTCTGTTTAATACCCAGTTTATTCAGGGTCGAAATATCATTAGCGGCCTGAAAGCTGAAAACTTGGCTTCTCAGCTGGTTCTGTATTCCTCGTAGGGTGCTGTCACCGAGTAAAGCGCCATTATCTTTCGACGGTTCTTCACCCTGTTTTACCGGTTTAAATTTGGTCAGAGAATCAAACGTCGTTTGCAGTTCATTATAAGCATCAACCCAGTTTTTAATCGCCTCTTTCGTCGGCTCAATATCACGGGAGACCACCAGCATTTCAGGCTTATGTTCCCCCGGTTTATCTTTATCGTGGGTCGTTTTTTTCAGATCCAGCTTAACGCCTTCTGGCGCGTCAGTAATATGGTTTGTTTGACGCTCAATTGGGATGTTGTTAACTTTCAAGAGCGCATTTTTAGCTTCAACTGTTTGAGTTAACCCACCGCCATCTGTACCCGGAGTGTAGTTCAGAAACTTACCCAGTTTTTCGTCACCTTCAACCTTGATTGTCATGATTGATTTAGTGCCGGCTTTTTTAGCCGTCAAAACTAAATAGTTTTCGCCATCTTTTGCCTTAATAATACTGGCGTTGACATTACCTTCCTGTTTATTGATTGCGTCACGCAGTTCAAGGATGGAGGTTTGTGCGTCTGTCAACTTGATTTGCATTGGCTTTTTTTCGCCAGGCTGAGTGATGGTGATTGTCCGGGTTTTACCTTCGCCCAGGGGAGCACCCATTTGTGTTTTTAGATCATCGACTTTTTTTGTCTGTAATGCCTGCGCCTGCGCCAATTGTTCAACTTTAATATTGTAGTTGCCTGGGCTGGCTTTAGAGTCCGTTGTGGCAGTGAATGCCTCATGTTTTTCACTGGCGGTGGTTGTATTGAGTTTATCGAATTTTTTCAGTGATTCAGACGCAGTTTCCAGCTTTTCCAGGCTGCCTTTTAACGTACCAAAAGCTGTTAGCTTACCTTTATAACTGGTTTGTTGTTGTGTCAGTGGTTCTAAACGTTTTTGTTCTGCTGCCTGAAGTTTATCCAGTATAGAACCCAGATCCATCCCCGACCCGGCCCCTAATGAAGAAATGCTAGCCATATTGACTCCTTTATTAGTAAATCTTTGTTGAACCGGTTATCGGTAAGTTTCGAAAAAAGTTTACTAATAAAAATAATTTTTTGATGGTAAGAATAATCGTCAAGAACAGGCGCTGTTTGGCTTATAAGGGAAGTGTGATAAAAAAGAAAAAGTTTTTTCAAGAAAAATTAAAGGTTCTTTGAGGAACGCCGATAAAACTGTTGGCGGTGATGAACACCGTGGGCAAAGGCCCAAACTTATATCTGCTTGATTTAAAAAGGAACTATCACTATGGCACAAGTCATCAACACCAACAGCCTGTCCCTGCTGACTCAGAATAACCTGAACAAATCCCAGGGTGCTTTGGGTAACGCTATCGAGCGTCTGTCTTCTGGTCTGCGTATCAACAGCGCGAAGGATGACGCTGCTGGTCAAGCGATCGCTAACCGTTTCACTGCAAACGTTAAAGGTTTGTCTCAGGCAGCACGTAACGCTAACGACGGTATCTCTATTGCACAGACTACCGAAGGTGCTCTGAACGAAATCAATACCAACTTACAGCGTATCCGTGAATTAACGGTACAGGCGCAAAACGGCAGCAACTCTGAAAGCGATATTAACTCTATTAAGGACGAAGTGACTCAGCGTTTAGACGAGATTAATCGTATCTCTGAACAAACTCAATTTAATGGTGTTAATGTCCTAAGTAAAGATAGCAAATTGACCATCCAGGTTGGTGCTAACGATAATGAAACTATCACTATTAGTCTGGAACAAATCGACAAAGGCACAATGGGGCTGGACAAATTTAATGTTAATTCATTATTTGGAGTGCGTGTAGGCGATCCAGTTGGTAAGATTGACGTTCCAGGTAAACCCGACAAGGTTGATGTAAAACCAGTAACTGGTCTTGATAATGTTACAGATCCCAAAGTCGTTAAATCCAAAGATAAAGATGGTAAGGAAATTGAGGGCGAATACGTTGTAACCGGTAAAGATAAAGAAACTGGTGAAGACGTATATTATAAAGCCACTATTGACAATGAGGGTAACGTTCAGGTGACCGGTAAAACAAACCTGATTGACGATAATGCTAAGCCGTTAGGCGATTTAGACAATGCTCTGTCAAAGGTTGACAAACTGCGCAGCTCTTTGGGCGCTATCCAAAACCGTTTTGAATCTACCGTTAACAACCTGAACAACACCGTTAATAACCTGAGCGCTGCTCGTAGCCGTATCCAAGATGCTGACTACGCAACTGAAGTGTCTAACATGAGCCGTGGTCAAATTCTGCAACAAGCAGGTACTGCGGTTCTGGCTCAGGCTAACCAAGTGCCTCAGACTGTATTGTCTCTGCTGCGTAGCTAGGGCAATATGTGAACCTGATTCACATAAAAATTCAAATAAATCAAGGATCGGCTCGCCGGTCCTTCTTTTTTAGTCGTTTATCGTGAACAGCCTAAAATTTGTGTTACTATTAGGCGGGCAATAAATTTCGCATAGGTGAAAAAGAAGTGCTTTTACTACATTGTTCAAACGATTGCCCTTGTTAGGGGATTGGATAATGGTAGTTAGTCTCTTATTCCAAAGGTGTCTGTTGTTGTGAGCGATTTGTATACCGCCGAAGGCGTGATGGACAAAAACAGCCTCTGGAAGCGCTATGTACCATTAGTTCGCCATGAAGCGTTAAGGCTACAAGTTAGGTTACCCGCGTGTGTGGAGCTGGATGATCTGCTTCAGGCCGGGGGAATCGGCTTACTAAATGCGGTGGAACGTTTTGATTCCTTACAGGGAACCGCGTTTACCACTTATGCGGTACAGCGCATCAGAGGTGCAATGTTGGATGAGTTAAGGAGTCGCGATTGGGCTCCGCGTAGTGTGCGACGTAATGCGCGCGAAGTGACGCAAACCATCCGTAAACTTGAGCAAGACTTAGGCCGTCCAGCCAGTGAGCAGGAAGTTGCTAAAGAATTAAAGATTGATCTGGTAGAATATCGGCAGATACTGTTAGATACGAATAACAGTCAGTTGTTTTCGTATGACGAATGGCATGAAATGCATGGTGAAAGCTGTGAGCCTACGATTGAAGAAGGGCATGAAACCAATCCCTTACAACAATTACTGGAAAGTGATGTTCGTCAGCGGGTAATTGATGCTATTGATTCGTTACCTGAGCGAGAAAAAATGGTTCTGACGCTGTATTATCAGGAAGAACTTAATCTGAAAGAGATTGGCGCAGTACTTGAAGTCGGGGAGTCCCGCATAAGTCAGTTACACAGTCAGGCGATTAAACGTCTGCGGGCTCGCTTAAATCCGGAAAAGTAACTTTTTGCTTATTTTGTTTTTTGTTTAAGACTACACACAGGGCTTTATCTCTTATGTCTGTTACAACACAAAAGAAACGGCCGCTCAGCCGTTACATTAAAGACTACAAACATAGTCAAACTCATTGCTTGCATTGTCACAAAGCTCTTGACCGCATCTCTTTGGTTTTTAACGGCCAGGTGATCAACAAAGAGTCTATCTCCGAAATGACGGAGTTGATTGATGACAAGACTTGGGATGAGCTGCAAGATAAATTTGTCGCGTTATGCCGTTTTTGCAGTGAGATTTATTGCAATAGCGAGACAGATTATTTTGACATCATGTCTTTCAAACAGTACCTGTTTGAACAAACTGAAATGAGTCATAGCACTATTCGTGAGTATGTGGTTCGTTTACGACGTTTGGATGAATTGCTCACTTCAAGCAATTACCCTGTAAAAGAGTTCACAACAGAGAAAATTCAGGAACAACTGAGTGAGAAACTGTCACAGTCAGCATTCAGTAACTACAACATTGCTTTGCGGAAGTATGAGCAGTACTTGAGCTGGCAGCAGGGCGGCCACTAAGCTGGAAGTATAAACAGCAAAGAGATGTTCAATTTCAGGGGAACACATTTTCAGTGTGTTCCCCTTCGCTTTATCTGGAATTAACCAATAGTCATCAGACTGGCATTGCCCCCTGCCGCGGCAGTGTTAATGCTCAGTGAACGTTCATGCAGCAGACGTTCTAACAGCAGGTTAGTTTCTCCACGGGCAAAACCTTGTACGGAGATGATGGCTCCTTTACGTTGGGCGATGTGTTCACAAACCTGACGGAGTTGATCAGAATCGCCGTGGTAAATAACAGCTTCAAATTCTGTCTCTTCACTCTGCCAATCCCGGATCAGGGTAATTGTTTTACGGACACTGTCCGGCAATTGACGGAACAGTTGTTGATGTATTTCATCATTTTGCCACAGTAACTGACAGCCAACAGACAATGTTGCTACCAGTTGGATCAATGTGTCTTGCTGATTATCCGCTAAACACAGTACCTGACCACGAGGTAACAGGGTGTAGGTATTGCGTTCACCTGTTGGTCCCGGCAGCAGTCGGGTTGTGCCACCTTGTGCCAGTAATTTGTATTGTTGAACCAACTGATTTAGTTCTTCATTGTGCTGAGTGGCAACCCATTCTGCCAGTGCGTCGAATGGCGCCATCAGCACTGAGCGGGCATGGGCATCCAGTGGGTACTCAACATCCTGACGTTCCAGTGTCTGATTAATGGCATTCTGAGGGCGGCAAGAGAGCAGGCGATACAGATAGAGCGGACCGCCCGCTTTTGGACCTGTACCGGATAAGCCTTCACCACCGAACGGTTGTACACCAACAACCGCGCCTACCATATTGCGGTTAACATACAGGTTACCCACTTTCGCTTTAGAGGTGACTTGTACAATAGTTTCATCAATACGGGTATGTACGCCCAGTGTCAGGCCATAGTTGGAATTGTTTATCTGATCCAGCAACTTATCCAGCTCATTGCGTTTAAAACGGACAACATGCAGAACCGGGCCGAAGATCTCTTGTTTCAATTCATCAAAACTTTCCAGTTCAATCAGTGTCGGTTTAACGAAAGTACCTTGCTCCCACTCTTTACTGTCAGTCACATTGTCTTGCGCTGCTTGATAAATCGCGCGTCCTTTGGTGCGCATTGCCTGAATATGACGATCAATACCGGCTTTGGCTTCAGCGTCAATGACCGGGCCGATATCAGTAGAAAGGCGTTCAGGATTACCCATCCGGCATTCAGACATTGCGCCTTTCAACATAGTGATGGTGCGTTCTGCCACATCATCCTGAATACAGAGGATGCGCAAGGCTGAACAGCGTTGACCTGCACTGTCAAAAGCCGAGGCGACCACATCAGTAACGACTTGCTCTGTGAGAGCGGAAGAGTCGACAATCATTGCGTTCAGGCCACCGGTTTCTGCAATGAGCGGGGTTGGACGCCCTTGTGCGTCAAGCCGTCCGGCAATGTTACGTTGTAACAGGCCAGCCACTTCAGTGGAGCCGGTAAACATCACGCCACGTACTCTTTCATCACCCACTAAAAGCGAACCAATGGTTTCACCCCGGCCAGGTAATAATTGCAGTACATCATGGGGAATTCCGGCCTGATGCAATATTTTGACTGCTGTCGCTGCAATTAATGGGGTCTGCTCCGCCGGTTTCGCCAACACACTGTTACCGGCAGCCAACGCAGCCGCTATTTGTCCGGTAAAAATGGCTAATGGGAAGTTCCATGGGCTAATACACACAACGGGCCCCAGTGGGCGGTGGGTGTCATTAGCGAAATCATGGCGGACTTGTCCTGCATAATAGTGGAGGAAATCTACCGCTTCGCGTACCTCAGCAATCGCATTATTAAAGGTTTTTCCGGCTTCCCGAGCCAGAATACCCAACAGCGGCTGCATCTGGCTTTCCATCAATTCAGCAGCGCGAACCAGAATGGCTGCCCGCTCTGATGGTGGAGTTGCAAACCAGATTGCTCCGGCTTCTGTTGCGGCATCCAGAGCATGAGCGACTTCTTGTTCAGTTGTTTCACGAACATGACCGACGATATCCAGTGGCGCGGCAGGGTTAATGACAGGCTTGGCAGCAGGTAGCTCACCTTGATGGCAATAATTGCCACCCAGCAGTGGTTCACTGTACCGTTCTTCCGTAGAAGAGCTGAGCAAAGCACTGGAAAGGGAAGCCAGTCGATGTTCGTTGGAAAGATCCAGACCGGCTGAGTTTGCGCGATCTTTGCCATACAGATCATGAGGAAGAGGGATTTTCGGATGTGGAAGACCGATTTGCCCTTCGGTTTCGGCTATCTTTTGAACTTTTTTCACCGGATCAGCAACAAGTTCATCTAGTGGCAACGTGGTATCGGCAATACGGTTGACGAAGGAGGTGTTAGCACCATTCTCCAGCAGACGACGGACCAGATAGGCCAATAGTGTTTCGTGAGTGCCTACCGGTGCGTAAATACGGCATGGGCGGTTTAATTTTCCATCAGCAATTTTCCCGACCACTTGTTCATACAGTGGTTCTCCCATGCCATGCAGGCATTGGAACTCATATTGACCTGGGTAATAGTTTTGACCGGCCAGATGATAAACAGCAGATAAAGTATGAGCGTTATGAGTCGCGAACTGAGGGTAGATCAGGTTTGGTACTGACAATAGTTTGCGGGCGCAAGCCAGATAGGAAACGTCGGTATAAACTTTGCGGGTGTAAACCGGATAGCCTTCCAGCCCATCTATTTGCGCACGTTTAATTTCACTATCCCAATAAGCGCCTTTTACCAGTCGCACCATTAAACGACGACGGCTGCGCTGGGCTAAATCAACTATTGCATCGATAACAAATGGACAGCGTTTTTGATAAGCCTGAATAACGAAACCGATGCCATTCCAGCCAGCCAATTGTGGTTCGAAACAGAGTTTTTCCAGCAAGTCGAGGGAGATTTCCAGACGATCGGCTTCTTCTGCATCAATATTGATGCCGATATCATATTGGCGGGCTTGTAATGTCAGGGAAAGCAGGTGCGGATACAGCTCGCTCATGACTCGTTCATATTGAGCACGGCTATAACGTGGATGCAGGGCAGAGAGCTTGATAGAAATCCCAGGTCCTTCATAGATACCGCGGCCGTTGGATGCCTTACCGATAGCATGAATTGCTTGTTGGTAGGAAACCATATAATTCTGAGCATCTTCCTCAGTTAAGGCGGCTTCACCCAGCATGTCATAGGAGTAGCGGAACCCTTTTTCTTCCAGCTTACGTGCGCTTGCCAATGCCTGAGCGATAGTTTCACCTGTTACAAACTGCTCACCCATCAGGCGCATCGCCATATCTACGCCTTTACGGACTAATGGCTCACCGCTTTTACTGATAATGCGATTCAGTGAATTGGAAAGCTTGGCTTCGTTGTGGGTAGAAACCAGTTTACCGGTAAACAGCAGGCCCCATGTTGCTGCGTTGACAAACATGGATGAACTTTGACCCAAATGGGAATGCCAGTTGCCATTGCTGATTTTATCGCGGATCAGCGCGTCACGGGTGGCTTTATCTGGAATACGGAGCAGGGCTTCCGCGAGACACATCAGGGCAACGCCTTCCTGAGATGACAATGAAAACTCCTGCAACAACCCTTGAACCAAACCAGAACGCCCAACACTGTTTTTCTGGTTACGCAATTTTTCTGCAATGCTGTAAGCCAGCTTATGCGTTGCTTGTGCCTGATCTTCCGGTAATTGCGCCTGTTGCAGCAACATTGGCACTGCCTGTGTTTCCGGCAGGCGATAACCAGCGGTGATTGCAGAACGTTTTACTGATTGAGGCAGGATATGTTCTGCAAAGTCGAGGAAAGGTTGATGAGAAGAGTCGATGACAGTTTCTTCTGTGGTTATCTTCTCTTCTTTAAGATCCTGACTGGCAGATAGCTCCGTGATCTGCTCATCATTTTCAAGACGCTCAAGGTAATTGAAAATAGCTTGTTTAATCAGCCAGTGTGGAGTGCGGTCAATCCGCAGTGCAGCGGCTTTAATGCGATCCCGAGTTGCCTCATCAAGCTTCACGCCCATTGTTGTACTACCCATCCTCGCTCCTCAATAGGTAAGGTTTATCTAAGTTACATGATAATATCCGACATGTTGCAACTTTGTGCAACCTTATGTGTATTGCTTGTTTGATTTTTGTGGAATTAATCCAGTTATTATAATTAAGAGAGGGTATTTATTTTTGTAACTTTATCTAATTGATATATATTGGTTCGGCATTTTATGGCTAATACCAGTGGGGTAACCATGAAACGGTTAAAAAGTATAACCTTTAAATCAAATAAATGTGATTCAGCAAACGTTTCTTGTAAAAAATGGCGTTAATTAGTTGTTAAATTACCTGATGCTAATCTAGGATTCATTGTGACTTTCTAATTTGTTACAAAAATAATTATTTCAATTTAAAATTATAAACCATCTTTAGGTGCAATCAGGTGCAACGTTCCTGAACCTGACAGGGAAAACTCTGTGTCCCCAGGAGAACTGCGGCTTTGCAAAACACAGATAACACTATGGAGAACCTGCATGACAGTAAATACACCAATGCTAATCACCTTTATTGTCTACATTACTGGAATGTTGTTGATAGGCTTTTTGGCTTATCGCTCAACCAAAAATTTTGATGACTATATCTTGGGAGGAAGGCGATTAGGTAGCGTGGTAACGGCTTTGTCTGCCGGTGCTTCGGATATGAGTGGCTGGCTATTAATGGGTTTGCCTGGCGTAGTTTATTTCGCTGGGGTTTCAGAAAGTTGGATAGCGATTGGCCTTGCTTTAGGTGCTTACCTGAACTGGAAATTAGTTGCGGGCAGGTTACGGATCCAGACGGAAGTCAATAACAATGCGCTGACGCTACCCGATTATTTCACCAGTCGTTTTGAAGATAGCAGTAAGATCCTGCGCATTATTTCCGCACTGGTTATCCTGATCTTCTTTACTATTTATTGTGCTTCTGGCGCTGTTGCCGGAGGATTGTTATTTGAAAGCACTTTCGGTATCAGTTATCAGAAAGCCATGTGGCTTGGCGCCGCGGCAACGATTGCCTATACATTCCTCGGTGGCTTCCTGGCTGTCAGCTGGACGGATACTGTCCAGGCTTCGTTAATGATCTTCGCTCTTATCCTGACCCCGATTATCGTTATTTTCTCTATCGGCGGCATTGATACTTCTATTGCTTTGATAGCAGCGAAAAACCCCGCTTATCTGGATATGTTTAAGGGGTTGAATTTTGTCGCTATTATCTCGCTATTGGGTTGGGGATTAGGTTATTTTGGTCAGCCGCATATTTTGGCGCGTTTTATGGCGGCAGATTCCCATCACACTGTCCGTAAAGCTCGTCGCATCAGTATGACCTGGATGGTGTTATGCCTGGCAGGAACGATTTCTGTCGGTTTCTTTGGTATTGCTTATTTTGAAATGCATCCTGACCTGGCTGGTCCGGTCACTGCCAATCGTGAGCGTATCTTTATGGAACTGGCAGTTGTTCTGTTTAATCCGTGGATAGCGGGCATTTTATTGTCGGCGATTCTGGCTGCGGTGATGAGTACTCTTAGTTGCCAGTTGCTAGTATGTGCGAGTGCATTGACTGAAGATCTTTATAAGCCTTTTATTCGCAAATCCGCCAGCCAGAAAGAGCTGGTATGGGTGGGGCGTTTCATGGTGCTATTGGTGGCAGCCGTCGCTATGGTAATAGCAACTAATCCTGATAATAAAGTGCTGGCACTGGTAAGTAATGCCTGGGCTGGATTCGGCGCAGCGTTCGGTCCGGTGGTACTGATCTCTGTTGTCTGGAAGCGTATGACACGCAATGGCGCACTGGCGGGTATGTTGGTGGGTGCAATAACCGTATTGATGTGGATGAAGTACCAGTGGTTTGCGTTGTATGAAATTATCCCTGGTTTTATCTTTGCCTCTATTGCGATTGTCGTTGTGAGTCTGTTGGGTAAAGCACCAAGCAGAGAAGCACAACAGCGTTTTATTGATGCTGAAGCGCAATACAAGACTAAGTGATTTAAAGTAAAACCGAAAATTGTGAAGGCAAAATGCCTTCACATTAACCTTAACCTTTAAATAAGTTAGCTATATAAGCGGGTTCTACGTCTTTTTACAATTTGAAAGCCAATAATTAACACCAGAAACCAGACAGGTGTGATGATTAATGCCTGGCGAGTATCATCCCGTAATGTGAGCAATACCAGAACAAATGCAAAAAATGCCAGACAGACCCACGACATAATAATCCCGAGTGGCATTTTATATATTGAAGCCTTATGTAATGCAGGGCGACGTTTCCGGTAAACCAGATATGAACACAGGATCATACTCCAGACAAACATAAACAGAATGGCTGAAACGGTTGTCACCAAGGTAAATACATGCATTACATCAGGAATTAAATAAATCAGCACCACACCGCAGGATAAACATAAACAGGTGAAAATTAATCCTGACGCGGGCACGGAACGGCGTGAAAGGCGGCTGAATTGCTGTGGTGCATCACCTTCTTTTGCCAGTCCAAACAGCATACGGCTGGTGGAGAAAACACCACTGTTTGCTGAAGATGCGGCGGACGTTAATACTACGAAATTCACGATACTTGCGGCAGCGGGTAAACCAATCAGAACGAACAGCTCAACAAAAGGGCTTTTGTCTGCAATGATTGAACGCCATGGTGTGACTGACATGATAATTATCAGTGCCAGCACGTAGAAGGTGATAATACGAACCGGGATAGCATTAATTGCTCTGGGAAGTGATTTCATTGGGTCTTTAGTTTCCGCGGCAGCGGTACCCACTAATTCAATTCCCACAAAGGCGAATATTGCTATCTGGAAGCCGGCAAAAAATCCACTTAACCCTGTTGGAAATAATCCACCATCATTCCATATATTTGCCAGTGAGGCGGTATGACCCGCAGGGGATTGAAAATGCATACCAATCAAAACCACGCCTATCATAATTAACGCGACAATGGCAACTATTTTTATCATGGCGAACCAGAATTCCATTTCGCCGAATAATTTCACTGTTGCCAGATTTAGGGCCAGCAATAGGGAAACGCAGAGCAGGGAAGTGATCCATTGCGGAAAATCGGGTTGCCAATAGCTGATATATGAGGTGATGGCGACGACATCGGCGATACCGGTAATGACCCAACAGAACCAGTAAGTCCAGCCGACAAAAAAACCAGCCCAAGGCCCCAGTAAATCTGCGGAAAAATCACTGAATGATTTATATTGCAGGTTCGAGAGCAGTAGTTCGCCCATTGCGCGCATAACGAAAAACAGCATGAAGCCGATAATCATATAAACGAATATAATCGATGGCCCGGCAAGAGAGATGGTTTTCCCTGATCCCATAAACAGGCCCGTGCCAATGGCGCCACCGATAGCAATAAGTTGTATATGCCGATTGCTTAGATTGCGTTGTAGTTGTGTTTCCCCGGTTTCAGTGGAAAGCGTAGAGTGTATTTTTTCTGCCATAATAAAAGTGTCCAATATTTTCTTAGGTAAATTGTTACGGCTCTTTAAGTGGCCTTATATGTGATGATGTTTGCGAAAAATATTGTGACACAGATTACTATAATAATAACAGCTTGATCTCACGTTAAAAACAAATTGGTTACAATTTAACTTATTAATACTCTTGGGATTGAATATGAATTATTCGTTTAGCAAAAAAGAGTAATAAGATATTGACGGCAGCTTTGTATAGGAGAATAATCGTTCACATTGGGTTGTTAGCTCAGTCGGCAGAGCAGTTGACTCTTAATCAATTGGTCCGGGGTTCGAGCCCCCGACAACCCACCAGTTAAATCAATTAGTTATCCGTTGCTTGCCTTATTATCAAGTCTTGCTTGGGACGTAGATGGGACGTGATTAATAAAAATTGAATCTATTTGTTTCGCGTGTTCGGTTAAATGATTGGGCGCTAAATGAGCATAGCGCCTTACCATCTCGATTGATTCCCATCCGCCCATTTCCTGTAATATAGATAATGGAACTCCTGATTGTACAAGCCAGCTAGCCCATGTGTGTCTTAAATCATGAAAGCGGAAATTCTCTATTCCTGATCTTTTCAATGCGGAATTCCACGCTTTATTATTATCGACACGCATTTTCCTTATTTTCGGGGTCATTGTTCCATCATTTCTAATTGCCTCTTTATTATGAACGAACACATATTTATGATGGTTTCCAATCTGATCGCGAAGTACATGACATGCAGTATCATTTAAAGCAACCCCAATTGCTTTTCCCGATTTACTGTCCTCTGGATTGATCCATGCTACTTTTCTTTGCATGTCAATTTGTTGCCACTCTAGGTTAATGATATTCGACCGTCTTAAGCCTGTAGCCAGTGCAAATCTAACGACTGATTTCAATGGTTCAGGACATTCAGATATCAATCTCATTGCTTCATGTGGCTCCAGCCATCGAATGCGTTTATTCTTTGGCTGGTTAACCTTTATTATTGGGGCTTTATCGAGCCACTTCCACTCTCTTTCAGCAGCTCTGAGAATAGATTTGATCAGAGCTAGGTGAGATGATTTTGTGGATTTTGATGCTGTCTTTGGTACATAGACAGGCATATCTTTACCCTTTCTTTTATTTGCTTCGCACTTTGATTGCCAATTTTCCAGATGTTTTCGATTCTGCATGTTACCCACAGCCGCATAAATTTTTGCTGATGTAATGTTCTTTATGAGATATCCAGAAAAATGTTCCAACCAGAAGCCAATCAGACTCTTATCAGTATCAAGAGACTTTTTGTCAGATTTATCTTCAAGCCATCTGATACAAGCCTCTTCAAACGTGACATCAGGATAATCACCGAGTTTATCTACCCTCCATAAATCAGCCCTTAGCTTGTCGTGCAATTCCTGCGCTTGCCGCTTGTCCTCAGTGACAAGAGATTGCTTAATTCTCTTGCCGCCTGGGATCGTGATGTCGGCGTACCAGGTCTTGTTTCTGCGGAATATTGACATTTGTTACCTTCCTTAGCGTCAACCGCGCTCACTTTTATAGTGTTGATCGGATTGTTTAATGCGGCAATGCAATTTTGTCTCGTGATGAGATAAGGTGATTGTTGTTTTGATGGGTCTTTTCTTGCTGCTATCAGCCTACCAGTTCGGATCCAGTTTCTTAATGTTGGTGGTGATACACCAACAAAGTCACACGCTTCATTAAATGTCAGAGGGTATCTATCCATTCTTACATTCCTTTTGCAAATTTCGAACATACTGAGAAAGCCAACCCTTCGGACTGGCTTTTTTCTTCTGATGTTCAGACATAATTAATTTAAACTGCGGTGTATATTTATCAAGAATAGCTGTTGCTGCTTTATCGTCGTATTTATCGAGAGCTGTCAGCTCGCTTAAGCATTCCCTTGCTATTTTTCGGCGTCCATTCTCAAGAACTTGGTCATTCATAGTTCGACGAGAGTTTCACGAGGGTTTCACGCCAGTCCATATTTTCTAAATCAACAATCGCAACTGGCGTGTAAAAAGGATTATCTCTAGACGCAAGCCATGCACATAAGTCTTTGCGCGGGCATTCGTCATATGCACATACAAGACCATCCTCGTCAGTTGCAAGATATTCTGTAGAGCCCAGCACTGTTAATTCAATCCCAAAGTAATCGACGGTCTTTGTTTCAATCTGAAGTGATTTAATAAGTTTCATGTGATTTTATTTCCTTTAATATGTTTGAGCCAATTTTAACTAATTGGCTTTTATCGATAGTTGTAAATGTACAGCGCGGTTTGATAAATGGACGCCAGATTAATAATAAGCTTCCTTTTGTATTTCCCTTCGCTGTCTTTCCGTTGCCAGCATTAATAAATGAAATGCGACCACCTGTTATTAATCTCACTTCATCAACGCTTTCAATAGCTAATTTAAACCAACCCACAGATGTGTCTGCCGGGACTAACATAACGACCGACTGATTTTGCTTCCTGCATTGTTCAGCAGCTTTTAATATCCACGGTGTAATGTCAGAGTAGGGCGGATTACACCAGATTGCTCCATAGCTTATCCACTCGCATTCAAGAGCATTATCTCGTTCCGTGAGATAATGAGCGCATAGAGTATTTTGATAATCGGCGGCGGCATCTAAATAAAAGCCAAATTCTATGTCTAACGCTGTGAATATCTCAATCGGGGTTTGCCATTTATCACGTAATTCCTTCGGTGTATTACTGCCTCGGAAGTCTACCATATTTTCTCGTTATTTATTGGGGTGATATAAGAGAGCTAAGTATCTCGTTTCATCCGATTTCGGCAATTCTGTATATATCTTGCCTGTCAAAATATCCTGCCACGCAACAGGCTCCATCTCTTTATATGCTTTCAGCTCTTCTGCTACTGATAATAACTTATGGAACAATACAGATATTAACTCATTCTTGCTATCAGCTAATTTATGCCAATCATCATCATCATTACAAAATGCCCTTATCAGAGATTCATATTCAGCGAGTTTCTTTTTCAGCTCTGCATTATGACATTCACTATCGATAAGATTATTGTCAGCAATAGTTAATTTATCGCACAAGTGTTTAATTTCATTTGTTAAATCAATTAGCACGGCTGGATTACTGACTGCTTTCAGATAGTTAGATAAGTCATTGCTTCCCCAATCTTCAATGATTTCGCTTTTTACCCATGCAACATCTGCTTTGTAGTCTATAGCTTTACAGGCAAGACAATGCAGTTCATCAACAAGCTTCATTACGTTATCATTCATTATTCACCACTTTTTTAGTTGCAGAGAAAACTGGTTCAGATTCAAGACTAACAGTAAATATACCTAGACTTTTTCCATTAATATAAATTTCAAAGTCAATGGGCCAGTTTGATTCCCTCCCATCATTGTATTCATAGTAATCCTCTGCGGCATCTTCCGCTATATATGATTTATAGTATTCATGCCACCATGATTCAAATTCATAAGCATCATTTGGATATTTATCGCCACTTATTATATATTCGTATTTATTCATTTTCATCCTCATCTACCACCTCTACCCAAATATCGACGACATTAGATAGAGATTCATTAATTATTTGTTGCTGTTCTTCATCTGTCATTCCCCTCCATTCTGTTTCTGTTATATTCAGCTCTGTTTGACTCATAGAGCCGATCATATTTGTTTGAGCTTTAAGTATCATTTGTTTACTCATCATTTACCTCATCATTAATATTGATTTCATCAAGTGAGCAAAAAATTCCATCATCATCTGTGATTCCAAGCAAACCGAAGAATTCAACCACTTCATAATAATTTCCGATTGTGAATTTATATGCGTAGTCTGAAATCGGATTACAATACTGCAAAGTATCACCGATATTAATTGTCATTATTTATCTCCGGCGCGGTTGGGTAAATAAATTCAGCCCATGCTAATACTTGGATATTTTTATCTAATTCTTCATAGTAATAAGTGTAATCAGGATGATTATATTCTAAACACCAACAGACACTATGAATCCAGTCATATACATCATTTTGCGCCACCCATC
>NZ_JAJAFX010000065.1:0-29974 GCF_025384845.1 Photorhabdus temperata
CATGGATCATCTAGAAAATGAAAAATATTGGATTTGGAACATGGAAATTAAATGGACCTTTATTACAGGAATTGGTTGAATTTGCTATTTCATTAGGATATAAATATTTCGATACTGCTGATGCATATAAAAATAGTGAATATTTAGGTCATGCTATTAGAAATTCCAGTGGCGAATCAATCCACATAACATCAAAAATTGAGCCTTTCAAATTAATTAGTGATGATTTTTGTATTGATGAGACACTTAAAGCACTAGGTGTCAATCAAATTGATTCGTTTTTACTTCATTATTATGATGATAACGTTTGTATGGAATCCTGTTATAAAATTTTAGAGAATTTAGTTGATGAAGGTAGTATCAAATCATGGGGTGTGAGTAACTTTAATTCAAAATATATTTTAGATTGTTTAAATAATGGATTTAGACCGAAAACCAATCAAGTGGAATTTCACCCCTTACTCACACAAATTGAGCTCCGTTCTTTATGTGCTAAAAAAAATATAGACATCACAGCTCACCGGCCATTTGGCAGAGGAGCTTTGTTACAGAATGAAAAGATTATAGAAATATCTAATCGATACTCAATTACTCCGTCTGAATTAATTCTAAGCTGGATTAGTAGCAAAGGAATTAAGTGCTATCCTAAATCTGAAAATATTGAACATTTAAAAAAAAATCTTTCTTCATCAATGATAATAATATATGAAAAAGATATTATAAAGATTGACAACCTTAACGAAGATAAAAGATATTGCACCGGTCCTTGGCTAAATTTATGAGTATTACCTATGACACTCTTTAAAAAGAATACGAATGTAGTTGACTATTTATACGCAGCTTCTTCCAAACATCCATGTAGTGAATTTTTAAGAGATTACCCATATGGCATAACATATAGACATTTTTTAAACCGCGTTGAAGAATTAGTTAATTCATTCAAAAACATTATTTCATGTAAAGTTATAGCTATTTCAATGAATAAAAGTGTTGATTTTTATGCCTGCTTAGCAATGAGTTGGAAACTTAATAAGATTGTTGTTCCTATTAATAAATCATGGAGTAAAGACAGAATCCACTCTATATTAAAATCTTCTGGAACAGGTGTATTTATTTCTGATGAGTGTCAACACTTAGAAAATGAGATAAATATTTTTAGCTCAATTTTTATCAACTTTTACCCAAGAGAGTCTGCAAATACATTAGAAAAAGATAATATCGCTTATATATTATATACATCAGGCACCACTGGCTTACCAAAAGGTGTTCCTATTTCTCATAATTCTCTCTGCTCATATATCAAAGGAATATCAAAAATAATACAATTTAATCCTTATAAAGATTGCTTAACAAATATATTTGAACCTAATTTCGATTTATTCTTCCATGATTTATTACTTGCATGGTACTATTCATGCCCACTCACTCCGATTAACGTGAATCAACCCTTTTCAATTCTTAAAAAGATAAAAGAAAATCGTGTAACATGCTGGTTTTCTGTTCCTTCTTTAATACCTCTAATTAAATTAACGTGCAAAGAGCTAACTCATCTTAATAATATCAGAATATCTTTATTTTGTGGCGAACCTCTTTTACTTGAAGACTGCAAAACATGGTCTGAATTAACTAATTCTAAAGAAATATTTAATCTTTATGGGCCAACTGAAGCAACAATAGCTTGCTATATACATCAATTAACTCAAAGTGAATTAAATGGAAGTGGTTCTGGATATGTAAAGATAGGAAGACCAATAGGAGATACAACAGAACACTTGAACAAGCTTAACTCTAATCTATATGAATTAACTATAGGTGGACCTCAAGTTTTTTCAGGATATATTTCTTCTGATAAAGAGTGTTTCATAAAAAGTGGTAGTAGCATCTATTATAAAACTGGTGATCTGGTATCCGTTGATTGTAATGGAAACCTCGAGTTCAAAGGTAGAACTGACCGTCAAGTCAAAATTCTTGGGAAAAGAATAGAATTAGAGAGCATTGAAAGAGACTTACGAGATCTTAATAGAAATTCAAATATTTTTATTAAACCATACTTTGACACAAACAAAAAAATATGTACAGGTGTGTCTATTTACTATAAGGAAATACAAGGAAAATCTTTAGTCACCGCACATTGTGAACTACTTAATGACCTTACAATTAAAATGGTCAAAAAAATAAATTCTATCCCTAGAAACTCTAATGGAAAGGTTGATTATCATGAGTTTAATTAATAAAAACCAAAACCCAAGAGAAAGGTTAGTGTACTCGTTCAAGAAGTTTATAGCCCAGCATGATCGGTTCTATAATCCAATACTAGACTCTATAGTTGACGGAAGTAATCTTTTCGACTTGGGGTTTGACTCTTTTGATATTGTTAATTTGATAGTGTTCTTAGAAGATGATCTATCTATCAACATAATGGATGAAGATATAAATATCCGTGACTTTTCAAGTATTGAAACTATTTTAAATCTTTTATTAAGAATTAATAAAAGCAATCATTCAACAACAAGTAAAGGGTTTGGTTATGCGTGATAATGATTATTTTCTTAAAGCGTTAGTTGATTTTTCAAGAGTTACTGGATTTGAAAGTGTTAAAAATAGAATAATCAAGAATATTAATCATCCTAGCTTTAATTGGGATTTGTTTCTAGCCATCTGTTTCAAAAATAAGGTTGCAGGTTTAGTGTACAACAACATTGTCTCAGGGAATATTCAAAATGAAGTACCTTGTAGAGTGTATTATACACTACGATATTTTTATTACTGTAACAAAAAGCGAAATATTATTCTTATAAGTGAGTTAGATAAGATCATAGATTCATTTGAAGAAAATCAAATAGATGTCAGACCTTTAAAGGGGGCGGTCTTAATTCCTACCATTTATAAAGACATCGGTAGCAGGATGATGAATGATATCGATCTATTTGTAAACAAATCAGACATAAAGCAATTGCCTGAGATTATGCATCAACTCGGTTTTACCCAAGGTAATTTTGATAAGAGAAACCTGAAGGTACAACCGTTACCTTTCAATGAAAATGCAATTTGGAAGTTAAAAATGTTTAACCTTCCACCTTTTCATAAACCTATTAAAGAACACATAGTTGATGTAGTAAGTGTTGACTTCACATTTGGCATATCTTTCACCCAGTCAAAAGATGTTTCAAGTCTTCTTATGGCAAACTCTGCTTATTATGTAAATTATAAGAGTTTAGGCTACATTGATCTCTTTATACACATTTGCTGTCATTTATATAAGGAAGCTTCAAACTCCGCATGGGAAAAATTCAAGCAGAATATCAATCTCATCAAGTTTTGTGATGTTAGAGAAAGCTATTATATATTCGTCACTCATGATAGATGGAAAGAGTTAATTAGCCAAATACTTGAGCTTGATGTTTCTAACTCCGTCTATTTTGCACTAAAAAATACAGCTGACCTATATAATGACTCAGAACTTTTTGAGCTATCAAAAAGAATACCAAATGTTGATATTTCTTCTCAAGACTACATATACAACCAAGATGAAAATGTCGTTCATAAAAGAAACAAGTCTATCATCGATTGTATATTGGAGGTATAGTTTGTTAATAAATATACTTAAAAGACATAAAATTATGTCAAATATTCGCTTCTGAATTGCAAAAAAGGTACAACTCTATTTACTAACTTGAATTTGGGGTATTGCGGTGTTAATCGCCCACGCCGCATTGCCCATTTTTGCTCATACACGGCGACAAGCAACAAACAGCGTATCGGAATTATACGCTGATTGATTACGTTCAGTAGGTGAGAATCGGCAGATATAAAGTTGTAGGTACAGATCTGACAAAATCTGTTTTCTTGGTTTGTATCTGGATAATAACGGTTCTACTATTGCCTAGAATCGCAAAATTTCACGCAGTGCAGTAAGTGGGGTTAGCTCAAATAATATTGGCTTTCAAATCGCTTATTTAATCTCACTATTCAACTGAGCTAAATACCCACTCATATACGACACCCGCTTGCTAGCTTCATTTTTGCCTGCTGTAGTTAGCATTGTTTCAGGGAGCCGAAAAAGTTTGGTATAAAAATGATCCACGATGTACATTTTGTCATCTGGTACCCTATCAACACAAAATGGATCAATTTCGGAATACAGTTGACTGTTGAATGTCATACCCACCTGAATGCACCGAGCGATACCGATCGCACCAAGTGCATCTAGACGGTCAGCATCCCGAACAATCTTCGCTTCTAAAGTTGTCGGTACTATATCTGCACTGAAGCTATGGGCCACAATCGCATGATGGATGCTCGAAAGGTATTTCTGAGGGTAAGCTATCTTTTCCAGAAACGTAATAGCCATATCAGCGGCAATTTGTGAACTTTTCCTTCTATCTAGGTGATTTTTAGGGAGAGTATAACAATCATGCAAGTAAGCTGCGGGTATGACTACTTCACTGTCTGCTTTCTCTTGTAGGCATAGCCTTTTTGACGTTTGCACAACCCTTATAATATGGCTGATGTCATGTGCAGGGTCCGTATTCATTTCTTTAGAAACGAACTCTCGGAATAACATTTCATACCTGTTCAAATGTTTCATAAACATTACCTTCCTTAAAAGCTTAGGGGCTGTTGATGTTTCACATAGATAGCCATAGGACAGCCCATACCTTGGAAACGACACTTTCTCATAATTCCTTTTCAACTTATTAAATTAACAGACCAACATGCACGGCTATTTTCAGCTCAGCAAAAAAACTCTCTACCAAATACCAACTGTACAATCCTTAGTACTACAGCCGTACTTCCTGTTTTCAACAGAAAAGCCACTGACAGAAGAGCTTAATTCATGCGATTTCTCAGAATCATGAGCATCACAAAAAGTGCAAATTTCTGGTTTCTACGGCTGTAGTACTAGGTTCGATATTATACCGAACTTAGACCATTTAATTGAGAATTAGTCACCTGGAAGAATTATTTCGGATAGCTCGTTCAATAGGTTGTCCATTCTCGTCAAAATATCGGTTTGGCCAAATTTCTGAGAGATGTACTCCGAGATTGTTCTCAGTAATCCACTCTCCTACAGTCATATTTATGGCGCTAGTTGTGTAAAAATTTTTCAATAGATGAAACGCAATTGTCGCTTCATTTATCGAGCGCGGCATCAATAACCGGGGTGAGTAGCACACCCGGCCAATAGAGCACTACCAACTGCAATAACAAGCAACTTATATTGATAATTCATCATGTTATCCTTTGGTAATTATAACTCACGTTTCGGACAGTCAATCACGTCGAAATTTTTGCTGTAGCAAATGTAAAATTCATCACGATTGATCTGGATGGTTTTACCTTTTAATAATGGGTTATTTTCCTGAAGGAACTTAATTAACTGCTCGTTAGACAGGCGGCCCTCTGGCAATACCAATCCATTGAACAGCTCTTGCTGTTTACTGAAAAATTGATCTGGGGTTTCAAACGCACAGACTCCATGCTTTTCCCACTCGGCTTGCAGCAGATCTACACCTGGAGAAGTACACAGATAAGGTTTAATCACCTGATAATCCAGTGATGGCAAATCCCCCTTACACAGACGTGGATGTTTACGGATATCAGACCAGTCACGGCACTGCGCCATTGATTTACCATCACAGGTTTGCGCCCACAAGCCGTGAACTATCCAGCCAAATTTATTTTCTGAGAAACATTGCAGTGTAAATTTTTCATATTCCCTCTGCGCTTTATCAATTTTGTTATTTTTTTTCAGTTTATTAATCTCATTCTCTTTGTTTTTACAAAATGCCGGAGAATAATTAATCGCCAGTTTGAAGTAATCTGTAGAGGCTTTAGCGTTCTGACCATAACGGTCATTTTTAGCAATGTAGTCATAATTTGCCGGTGGATTCTCGGGCAATATACAGGAAATAGCTTCTGCCGGTTGTAGTTCAAAAGAATCAATCACTTCTGGTTGCTTCGCACAGCCGATAACCAATAAAACAAATACTGCTGGTAATAAGTTAGAAAAGCGCATCATCGTTCCTCATGGGAAAATATTTCCCTGTTGAATGGCAAACAAAAACCTGCCCAAACAAGGGCAGGCGACTATTAAAATTATCTTTTTCCAGTCAGATCAATTTGATACACTGCAAAACCGATATCATCGTTTTCCAGATATTTCACTGGATACTGAGAGAACTCTTTAATGAATTTCGTCGCTTTCTCACTTGGAGAGGTTTCGAAACGAATATCCAGTTTCTTGTCAGTTTTGATTGGCATAATCGACCAATTATTATCGGCCCTGGTCGCGACCATCCCCCTCTCTTTAGACACGTTGACAATGTAAGAAGCCAGGATAGCGCGGTTCTCATCCGGTGATGCGAATGCGATATTACCTTCGCCTGTACCGGCAAATTTACCGCCATATGCACGATAATTATTGGTAGCAATTAGAAATTTAGCTTGAGGATCGATAGGCTTACCCTGATAAGTCACCTCCTTGATACGGTTCGCCCCTTGATTGATGACCTGACAATCAACGTCATATTTAGCGGGCTGAGTCAGATCAATCTTATAATTTACGCCACTAATCGTGTCGAAGTTATAAGTACGAAAACCACTCCAGTTCAGCAAATACTGAGGCTGAGTTGAATTTGGATCGATCTGGTTATACATGCCGGCAGAACACTCCAGCCATTCAATCACATCAGCACTGGTTACCTTCACAACAGCCAGTGTGTTTGGATAGAGATAGAGATCCGCCGCGTTACGGAACGTCAAATCCCCCTTTTCAACTTCAACGAAATCTGCGGGGGCATTCTTACGACCACCGACTTTGAAAGGTGCCGCCGCTGCCAAAACAGGAATATCCGCTAAATCCGGATCCCCCTGAATAAAATGCCGCGCGTAATCTGCCTGTGCATCATTCACGATCTGTACTGTCGGGTCGCTTTGGATCAGGGCAAGATAGCTGTACATATTGGCGGAAGCTTTACCAATCAATTTACCGACAAAACCCCGGGTTCCCTGATGGGCTTTCTCGATAATTTTCACTAACTCGCTATCGCGCTCAACCAGTGCCTTTTTACCCACTTTGTCATAAATCGGGCGTGCTTCCGCTTTTGCTTCCGCTACCTTCCAGGTCCCGCCATCATTGTTGATAACCATATCAACAACGCCCAAATGATCGCCCCACTGACCGGGCATAACGGCCGGAATACCATTAACCGTACCTCTGGCGACATCAACACCTTTAATGTCTGCAAATTCCTCGCTTGGGAACACACCGTGCGCATGACCAAACATAATCGCATCAATGCCTTCAACCTCACTCAGGTAATAAACCGAGTTTTCAGCCATTGCCTTATAGGGCTCTTTAGAAAAACCAGAGTGAGGAATAGCGATAATCAAATCTGCGCCCTGTTTTTTCATTTGAGGAACAAATTTTTTCGCAGTTTCAGTAATATCGTTAACGACAACTTTGCCATCCAGATTGGACTTATCCCAGATAGCAATCTGTGGCGGTACAAAACCGATATAGCCAATTTTAATGGTGTGATCTTTACCCTCCCGATCTTTCACTGGTGTATCAACGATAATATAAGGCGTGAAATAGTTCTTACCGGTTTTAGCATCCATTATGTTGGCATTGATATAAGGGAATTTCGCACCGGCAATGACTTTTTTCAAATAATCCAAACCAAAGTTAAATTCGTGGTTACCAAAGTTACCCACGGTATAACCCATTGTGTTCATTAATTGATGTGCTGGATGAGATTCCCCTTTTTTAAGTCCCTTTGCCGCCATGTAATCTGCCAGCGGACTACCTTGGATCAGGTCACCGTTATCGACCAGGATAGTGTTGGAGGTTTCTGCTTTGGCCGCTTTAATTAAATTCACAGTACGTACCAAACCAAATTGCTCTGTGGATTTATCTTTGAAGTAATCAAAGTCAATCAGATTACTGTGAACATCAGATGTTTCCATTACCCGCAAGTCAACCGTTGCAGCATTGACATTAAATGCGACCAATAAGGCTAATGTGGAGACTTTCAACACATGCTTAACCATTTCACACCCCTTTTTAGGCTAGTTTAAGGAGAACTTCAGCTCTCCTTATCACTTTCAACTTAGAAGTACAGACGAACTCCTGTTTCCAGAGTAGTCTGTTTTTTATTCTCATAAGCTGGGTTGTCGCTGTGTGCGCCATCATATGCCACTTCAACGAACAAACGCCGGCTATTAGACTGCAAAACGTTTATCTAAACCAACGGCGTAAGCCTGTTTTTTATAGTTAAAGGTATTTGCATTTCTATCACGCAGATAGTAACCCGCACACACACTAATTTCGATGTCATTCCCGTGCCATGAAAATCGTGCAGCTTTCTCTGGTTTAAAAAAACATGGCAAAAGTGACTGCGGCCAATACTGTATTCGTTGTTCCTGAAATGATTAGTAAATCAATAAAAATAGCTAAAGATTTCATATTTTCTTATAAAATAAAGCTGCCAAGAAATTATAAATTCAAATAATTAATTAAAAAATAGAGAATGAATCAACACTTTAACTTAATAATCAACAACGCACTGAATTCATTAAAGATAATGATAATACCAAAAACAAAAATTATAACGACCTGCAATTAACAATTAATAAAAAATCATCAACAACAATATTAATTGGAATTATTTAAATAAAAAAATACCAATATAAGAATTAAACACAATAAACTATCATATTAATTTATGAATAAAGCCGCAGAGATTTTTTATTCTGCGGCTATAAAGAATAACTAAATAAGATTTCGAAATAGTAGATCACTTGACGGGAACTCAGTCCGATTTTTGCGATCTGAGAAGAAAACAGTCCAGTTGTTGCCTTTCTATTAACTCTCGCGCCAATTTCTCAGCAACTTCAGTTGACATCTTCCCCTTCCTAAAGGAAGGCGATCCCTGCAACCAGACGGCGATGCCCCGCCGCAAGAATGTTCATTGCCGCATTTCTGTCGCGGTTGTGTGTTGCTCCGCACTCAACACATGCCCATTCTCTTATTCGCAAACCCGCTTTACCTTTCGGACTACTGTCGGAGATAGCTCCGCAGCACGAACAGGTCTGGGTGGAGTCGCTTTCGTTGACAACATCAAACACCACTGACCGCGCAATCGCTTTATATTTCAGTTGTGTTTTGAGCATCGCCCAGCCCGCGTCTAACACGCTCTTTGCCATTCTGGTTTTGGCTAACTGGCTGCTGCTCACGTTGCCTACGAATATCGCCGCATGCGTGTTCACCAGTGTTGTTGTGTATTTATGGATTGCATCTTTGCGGCGGTTTTTTATTTTGGCGTGGATGGCTTTCACCCGGGATTTTTTGTTTGCCCGTTGCGCTTTGCCTAACGAGGCGCTCAGCTCGCGGTAGAACCGGCCTGCTGCCAGTGGGGCCCCTTCTGTTGGCATGGCGGTTTCTTTCAGCCCTAAATCGATACCAACAGCCCGGTTCCTTTTGTTGCTTCACATTCAACCTGAACGCAGATATTGAAATACCAGCGACCACGGGCATCTTCGGAGAAACTGCCCGCCCGGAAGAACCCCCACTGACTCGCTGAAAGGAAGGGGCTTCCCGCGAAAAGCATGGTGAAGGGGAAAAAATACCTTTTATTGCGTGCAGATTATTTGTAGCGAATTTAAGGTTCGGGTATACTGCTTTCCCGTCCTAGTTATATCCATCATCTTTAAACCTAAACTTTCAGGTTCAGCATGAAAACTAATTATATTTTTGTGACCGGCGGGGTCGTATCCTCTCTGGGTAAAGGCATTGCCGCAGCCTCTTTGGCCGCTATACTCGAAGCCCGTGGACTCAATGTCACTATTATGAAACTGGATCCGTACATCAACGTCGATCCGGGGACGATGAGCCCAATCCAGCATGGGGAAGTTTTCGTTACTGAAGACGGCGCTGAAACTGATCTCGATTTAGGTCACTATGAGCGTTTCATCCGCACTAAAATGACTCGCCGTAATAATTTCACCACTGGCCGGGTTTATTCCGAAGTTTTGCGTAAAGAGCGTCGTGGCGACTATCTGGGAGCGACCGTTCAGGTTATTCCTCACATCACCAATGAAATTAAAGACCGCATCATCAGCGGTGGTGAAGGTCATGATGTGGTGCTGGTGGAAGTCGGTGGTACTGTCGGTGATATCGAATCATTGCCATTCCTTGAAGCGATTCGTCAAATGGCAGTAGAAGTTGGCCGTGAGCACACGTTATATCTGCACCTGACGCTTGTCCCTTACCTGGCAGCGGCTGGGGAAGTAAAAACCAAGCCAACTCAGCATTCAGTAAAAGAGCTGCTTTCTATCGGTATTCAGCCGGATATTCTGATTTGTCGTTCAGATCGCGTCATTCCTGCTAATGAGCGGGCAAAAATTGCCCTTTTCTGTAATGTGCCGGAGAAAGCGGTTATCTCCCTAAAAGATGTTGATTCCATTTATAAAATTCCAGGGCTATTGAAATCTCAGGGTTTAGATGATTATATTTGTAAACGATTCAGCCTTGATTGCCCGGAAGCGAATTTGTCCGAATGGGAACAGGTCATTTACGAAGAAGCGAATCCTTCTGGTGAAATCACTATTGGCATGGTGGGTAAGTATATTGAACTGCCTGATGCGTACAAATCTGTGATTGAAGCGTTGAAGCACGGTGGATTGAAAAATCGTCTGACGGTTAACATCAAGCTGATTGATTCCCAGGATATTGAAACCCGTGGCGTTGAATTACTGAAGGGGTTGGATGCAATTCTGGTTCCTGGTGGTTTCGGTGGTCGTGGTGTGGAAGGAAAAATCATGACAGCCCGCTATGCCCGTGAAAATAAAATCCCTTATCTGGGGATCTGTCTCGGTATGCAGGTAGCGTTGATTGAGTTCTCACGCCATGTTGCGGGCTTGGAAAAAGCCAGCTCAACAGAATTCGAACCTGATTGCCGGTTCCCGGTTGTCGGCCTGATCACCGAATGGCGTGATGAGGACGGTAATTTAGAAGTGCGTAGCGAAGAGAGTGATCTTGGTGGAACGATGCGTGTGGGTGGGCAGCCATGCCACCTGACAAAAGACAGCCTGGTACGTACCTTGTATGGGGCAGATACAATTGTTGAGCGCCATCGGCATCGTTATGAAGTTAATAATTTGTTGTTGAAACGTATTGAAGATGCCGGTCTGCGGGTAGCGGGTCGTTCAGTAGACAATAAATTAGTGGAAATTATTGAGATCCCAGACCATCCTTGGTTCGTGGCTTGTCAGTTCCACCCAGAATTTACTTCCACTCCTCGTGATGGCCATCCACTGTTTGCCGGTTTTGTTAAAGCAGCCGGTAAATACCAGAAAGGCCAGCTCAAATAAGATGTGCAGTAAGTGGCGGGATGGGTGTTCCGTCATTTACCTGAAATGTAACTTGTACTGAGGAAAACCTAATGTCCAAAATCGTTAAAGTGATCGGTCGTGAAATCATTGACTCCCGTGGTAACCCAACTGTAGAAGCAGAAGTGCATTTGGAAGGGGGCTTTGTTGGTTTAGCGGCTGCGCCATCTGGCGCATCTACCGGCTCCCGTGAAGCGTTGGAACTGCGTGACGGCGACAAATCCCGTTTTATGGGTAAAGGTGTATTGAAAGCTGTTGATGCAGTAAATGGCCCCATTGCCCAGGCAGTTATCGGTCAGGATGCTAAAGATCAGGCTAACATCGACAGAATCATGATCACCCTGGATGGTACTGAAAATAAATCTAAATTCGGTGCTAACGCGATTCTGGCGGTTTCTTTGGCTAACGCTAAAGCAGCGGCAGCGGCGAAAGGTATGCCATTGTACGAGCACATTGCTGAACTGAATGGCACGCCGGGTAAATTCTCTATGCCGTTGCCGATGATGAACATCATCAATGGTGGCGAACACGCGGATAACAACGTTGATATCCAGGAATTTATGATTCAGCC
This sequence comes from Photorhabdus temperata, assembly GCF_025384845.1. Lineage (NCBI taxonomy): Bacteria > Pseudomonadati > Pseudomonadota > Gammaproteobacteria > Enterobacterales > Morganellaceae > Photorhabdus > Photorhabdus temperata. Next base: position 11,966 of record NZ_JAJAFX010000065.1, read on the forward strand.
GATTGGCGCCAAAACGCTGAAAGAAGCGGTTCGTATCGGTTCTGAAGTGTTCCACAACCTGGCTAAAGTCCTGAAAGCGAAAGGGATGAGCACTGCCGTTGGTGATGAAGGTGGTTATGCGCCTAACCTGGAATCCAACGCTGCTGCGCTGGCCGCGATCAAAGAAGCGGTAGAACAGGCTGGCTATGTTCTGGGCAGAGATGTCACTCTGGCGATGGATTGTGCCGCTTCTGAATTCTACAATTCAGAAACAGGTAACTATGAACTGAAAGGTGAAGGTAAGACTTTCACTTCTCAGGAATTCACTCATTACCTGGAAGATTTGACCAGAAAATACCCAATCATATCTATTGAAGATGGCTTGAATGAATCTGACTGGGACGGTTTCGCTTACCAGACTAAAGTGTTGGGTGAGAAAATTCAGTTGGTTGGTGACGACCTGTTCGTTACCAATACTAAAATCCTGAAAGAAGGTATTGATAAAGGTATCGCTAACTCCATTCTGATTAAATTCAACCAGATCGGTTCTCTAACTGAAACTCTGGCAGCGATCAAAATGGCAAAAGACGCCGGTTACACTGCGGTAATCTCTCATCGTTCCGGTGAAACTGAAGATGCGACCATTGCTGATTTGGCAGTAGGTACAGCAGCAGGTCAGATCAAAACCGGCTCTATGAGCCGTTCTGATCGCGTTGCTAAATACAACCAACTGATCCGTATTGAAGAAGCTTTGGGTAACCGCGCGCCTTTCTATGGTTTGAAAGAAGTAAAAGGTCAGGCTTAATTGGTAATCAAGGCTAGAAATTACTGATATTAACAGGAGGGGTAAAACTCTCCTGTTTTCTATGCTCGAAAACGTACATAAAACGTAGCGATTTCCTATACCTAGAAAGATGTAATAATGTGATGTAACAACAAAAAATTGTATAAAATACCGTCTGTTATGATTTAATTGGTCAATTCCAACGTCTTAGATCCCAAAATTCAAAGAACTACGTTTTATTCCCAGAAAAGACTCCTTATATTCACACGCCTTGTATTTTTTTAACAATTGTAGCAATGGTGGATAAGATATCACCGGCGCTAATGGAGTCACCATGGATGCTTCTGAATCTTTAACCCCAGCCATTAAGTCAAATTTCTCAAATAAAAAAGGCTTAATCATTCTGGCTGCTGATATTGTATTGCTGTTTATTCTGCTCAATGTCCTGCCGTTTGATGAAAAAGCTAATGCGGGTTTGGCATTGATGGTATTTGTTGGCGTGCTGTGGCTTACCGAAGCTATTCACGTCACTGTTACTGCGTTATGTATTCCACTTCTGGCGGTTGGCATGGGATTGATGAATACAGGAGACGCATTGAAATCTTTTGCTAATCCTATCATCTTCCTGTTTTTTGGCGGTTTTGCACTGGCAACGGCACTGCATATACAAGGATTGGATCGACTGATTGCTAATCGCCTGCTGATGATTGCCCGTGGACGTTTTTCTGTCGCTGTGATGTTACTGTTTGGTGTTACTGCCGGTCTTTCTATGTGGATCAGCAACACGGCGACCGCCGCGATGATGCTGCCATTGGTATTGGGTATTTTGTCTAATCTGGATGTACGCACTGAGCGTCATACTTTTGTATTTGTATTGTTGGGTGTTGCTTACAGTGCAAGTATTGGTGGTTTAGGCACGCTGGTTGGTAGCCCACCAAATGCGATTGCTGCCGCTCAACTGGGTATTGATTTTTTCAATTGGATGAAATTTGGTATTCCACTGGTTGTTATTCTGATGCCAATGATGATCGGCTTAATGTATCTGATGCTGCGTCCAAATTTGAATCATAAATTCGACATGAAGCTGGAAGAACTGGATTGGACAGGTAAGCGTCTGATTGCTATGCTGATTTTTCTGTCAGCTGTGTTCTGCTGGATCTTTAGCTCTGTGATTAGTTCTGCTTTGGGTGGTGTGAAAGATCTGGATACCATTATTGCAGTTGGTGCTGCTATTTTGATTGGTATAACCGGTGTAGCGAGTTGGTCCCAGATTCAGAATAACACCGAATGGGGCGTATTGATGCTGTTCGGTGGTGGCCTGACGTTAAGCGCCATTCTGAAAAATTCAGGCGCCAGCGAGATCATGGCAGACGGCATGGCTGCTACTTTCGGCGCAAGCCACTGGTTTGTGATTATTGTTGCGGTGGCGGCGTTTATCATTTTCTTGACTGAATTCACCAGTAATACAGCAAGTGCAGCTCTGCTGGTACCGGTATTTGCAACGGTTGCGGAAGCATTGGGTATGCCGGTGATGACTCTGACACTGATTATCGGTTTCGGTGCCTCTTGTGCCTTTATGTTGCCGGTGGCAACACCGCCTAACGCCATTGTTTTCGGCTCTGGTTATATCAAACAGGTTGAAATGGTGAGAGTCGGTATGGTTCTGAATATTGCCTGTATCGCTATCATTTCGTTGTTTGCCTGGTTCTTTTGGCTGTAACTGAAAATTTAATTGATGTCCTCTGAGCGCGACAACGAATAATATTCCCCACCTAATGTATTGGGTGGGGAAATAAAGCCAGAGGGCAAAGCATTTATATCAAAGAGTTTGCTGAACGTTTGGAACGAGTCAGCCAGAAATCTAATATTGTCAATGTAAGACCGATAACCAATCCCACCGATAACACCATCATGGCTGCGGAGGGACCTCCCTTTGCCAGTCCTATCATCGCTAACGGTACCAAGCTCAAAATGCCCAGATTATTGAACGTTTCTGCAAAGGCCAAAACCATACCTTTATTAGCACTTGCTCTTGTCACCAAAACCACTGTACTTGAAGGTGCTCCAGCACCAAGCGCGATTCCCCAAAATATCAAACATCCCAATGAACCGAAGAGTGTAATTGGAACGAGCATGAAAACTGAGATCACACCAGTTAGTAGCAGGCTGACAACGACTAAAGTCGCTTCTTCTCGACCACAAAGCTTGCGAAGCCCACCAGCTGAGATATTCCCTATCCCCAGACCGATACCAAAGGCTATAACGGTCAAGCCGATTTCGGTTGGACCAAATCCGTACCGTTGACGTAAAACTTCTCCCGACAGAAGAAAAGCAGAGACACCGGCACCATTCCAGGCCCCTTTTGCAATGAGTAGTCGGATAATTGACCATTGCCGAAACCAGACTAATTGCCGGCTTATCAGCTCTTTTGACGCCATTTGCGTCGGAAGACAGTAAAACCCTGCGATAAATGTGACGGTGCAGCCAAGCGAGCTAAATAAAAAGGGTGCTTGCCAACTAATGAGGTCAGTCAGTATTCCCGCTAAGGCTGGACCAAATGCAATACCGAAAGTCATGCCAAGCATAACGACTCCCATTGCTCCAGCTTGGCGGTTATAAGGAACGATATCGGCGATCAAGGCAAATACTGTTGGTATGATGACCGCTGATGCTATACCGCCAAAAATCCGCAGTGCGATTGCGATTTCAAGAGTGGGTGCCAGAATGATAGCGAGACCATCTACGGCGAAAAACAATAAGGAACCTAGAAGCAATCTGCTCCGATTAACGCGATCTGAGAAATATCCGAGTACCGGGGCTGCCAGAGCATAGGAAAATGCATAACCAGACACTAGCCAGGATGCTCCGACGGTGGTCGTCCCGAAGGCTACTGCTAAAGGGGTAAGCATAGACGATAACATGAATTCGGTCGCGCCGACGAAGAATACGGTGACTGAAAGGATAAATAAAAACGTATAGTTTGTATTTTGCCTTAACGTTGATGGGTATTGAGTTTTGCTGTTCATAAAATCAATTTTACTCCTTATGTATATAGGTTTATTTCATATATCTTTTGCGATAAAACGTGCTGAACCGGTAATACAGAAAAGCTGTTGTGAAATATGCAGAGAGAAGGGAGTGCCAGGCTAAATGAGACAGGATAGTTAAAGTGAGAATATAAGATTACTAACAATATACCGAACAAAGAAAGCTAGTAAGAAGTTAATTTGTGAGACTGGGTATTTGATGCTCTCTATTTGATTACTTGGGTGTTAAATAGTTGGTATTCATAGAGGGCAAATTTGTTCTTTAATATGAGTTAATAAAGCCCTTGAGTATGTTGTTCATACGTATTATGAAGAACTTTATTCAGAAATTCTTCAAAGCTTGTTTCAAGGGCCAGGGCCAGATCTTTGTCATACCTGTATTTTTTATTTTGACCATGCTCATTTATATCTATTATTTATATTATCACTCCTCAAATTGATTATGTGTAAAATATCTACAAAGTACGATCATTGCCATTGTATACCCGACCTGTTTCCTGGGCTGTAAATTCTTTGACGGATTGAACTCTGATTGGGCCTTGGGGGGAATATTTGTAGATATTACCGGACAGATTGTTGTCTAAAAGCATCACATATGACATCCTGTCACGCTGCCCATTCCGTTCTGTGCGAACAACACCATGTACATTGGCCCGAACACTTATCTCTAAATCTTCTGTCAGTATTTCCATTGAGCTGCCAAAGTTAATTATCAGGTAGCCTGGAACCGGATCGATAGTCAAAAGCTCATCATCTATATAGGCCAAAAGGCCGCGCTCAGTCGTTCTTAGGACTGTCACCCATCCTAAATCGCGATGAAACTTGGAGCCTTGGGCTGCTTTCTCTGAGCGGTAGTGATTAAACCCTAACATCTGATGTCCTAGCCCTTCTGAAAGGCCCTCCGTGACTAATTCCCAGTCACTACGAGGAATACCAACATGATTTAACACTGAGCGCAGTATACATATCCCTGCGTGCGCCATGTGTTGGCCCAGTGTAGCGACTTCGGATGGAATGAGGCTCCAGTGTTTTCGTTCGATGTAGAAATTTTCCCATTGATCATGTTTTCTGTCGAAATAACCTTCGTAATCAGTGGAAAAAGTGCATGATTTGAATCCCGTATAGGGAAGGAGGTCACCTTCTGTAGCGGGTTCAAAGAAGTGGTATGCAAATCGATCTCCGTACTCAAAATCCATATATGATGGAGCTTTCAGGAGGAAAAAACCCTGTCGGAGGGCTTGGTTAAACCCGTCTCTGTCAGCAAAAATAAGATGATCTCCTTCCAGATGGGATCTTGCCATGTTTGCTGATTTATACGTTTTTGAGGCTGTGCTTTCGGATGGCATTGATGGTAGCTTCACCGGGGTTCTCATTGTTGGTAATGTTTTCATAATTATGGCCCTTAAATGTGGCAAAAGAACTTTTGTTTTATCCGTTAATATTCTCGACTATTGAATGACATTCGGAACCCATTTCATCATCTTTCCTTTTCTCTTCTGAAAATCGAGAAATGATTCTATAGATCTAAGAATTCTATCGTTATCGTATTAATAAAGATTTTTGGCTAGTATAATAGGTGCCAAAAGTAAATTTATCTTTACTCTATATTGAATGTTTCTTAGAAAAGTATGACATTGTAATTATCTATCACAGTCACAAATAACAACGAAATCACATTGATTGAATATGGTTAACGTCTTTATCTATGTAATTAACATATGGCATAGAAAGAATTAAAATGCAAATGACAGCAATAAAAAAAACGATTTATATTTTATTGCTGGGAAATTATTGGCATAAAAATTTTATAAATCATTTGGTTATATGCTGTTGTTTTTGATATTGATTTGTAAATGTGATAATTTATAAACTAAATTTCTTTATAATTTTTATTAATTCTTTTTTGATTTTATATTTTGAGATAAAATAAATCATTTATTTAAATTAAATTCTACTTAAGAATAACGATTTCAAAGATCTGTAAATTCAGATTCGGTTTTCTAAGGTTAAAAGTGTAGGTAATTAACCTGACTGTCACTTTCAATAAAAAGATTTTCCTACAATTATATTGTGCATGTTGACCAATTGAATTATTCTCAATCATATAATGTTTTCTTTGAATTATATTTTCTTATAATGATGGATCTTTCTTTCACTTTTTTGCGAATACCTTTTATTCAATGCGTAATTGCCGTTCATCAGCATCTAGAAATGTTGAAGGTACAGTTGTCTTTTCAAGTAAATTGAAAAAATGCTCTAAATTATCTGGTTTGGCTGGTTGTTTTGACAGGATAATATTACCGTTATCGTCTCGACGGATATATACACGGTCTGTGTCAAACTCAAATTCGACGGGTAATCTTACCGCTTGATTCCGGCCATTTTTAAATAGTTTTGCGATTCTTTCCATTGTAACCTCCTTCTCTAATTTTGGAGAAAATAAAGCAGTTTCAGTGAGCACGAGTATAACAATATATAGATATAACGAAGAAAAGATAAATATAATCCTTTATTGAAGGTTCATATAATTCCATAAAAATATTATCTAATGATCACATAAATCATTAGATAATGAGTAACTACTATACAAATCTCTAAAAATTGTCCGACCGTAATGCTAATTTAATAAGAAATAGCCAATAAGTTTATTATATCTTGGTGGAATATAAAGATCATAGCCATTTTCTTTGCACAATAATCTTAACTCCATAGCTGATCCAACAGAAAGTTTCTCATGGATAAATTCAAAATGTTTCTCCACAGTACGGCATGAAATACCCATTTCGCCTGCTATATCTTTATTACTGAGACCGCAGCAAAATAGAAAAATAACCACCCACTCTTTCGTTCTTAATATATTATTTGGTGGCTTAAGCTTAACAGGGGTAAATATATGATGTTCAATATAATGAGCTATTGCAAAATATTCTATTTCTCTTGCATGGGAAGCGATACCAATACATTGATTATTTTCATCCATTAATGGAAATTTATTATAAAAATAAGCTCTAAATCGTTCACGTTTTCCAAAAGGGTAAATTCCTATGGATGAGATTCGCTGCATCTGTGTTAAGACCTTACGGTCGTGTTCTTCAAACAAATCGACAAAATGATGAAACGGCGTCAATAATTCTTGTTCAGAATGCCCAATAACGTCAAAATCTTTAGGGAGTTTGTTAACTTTGATAAATGCCCTGTTCGCATAAATTAAACGGAATTCTCTATCTTTTACAAACCACAGTTCAGAGCTTCTATCCCACATATTTGTTAGCTGATGCGTAATTAAAGGAAAATTTTTGCGTCTCGATTGATTCATATATAAGCAGCCCTTAAAACATTATGTTTCATTAAATTATTTAATATATAAATGTATGTCTTTGCTGGTAATAATGATCCCCATTTATCATAAATAAAAAATAATGGAAAATACGGTATAATAGAAGGCAAAAATAAACATAATCGATAAGGATTACGCGTTATATTTCTTCTGCATCGGTCAATTAGATATTCAAGATAAGATTACTTCATGTTAATACGATAGACAGAGTAACCAAAGAATACAGAACGCTAATATAGTAAGAATTTTTCGGGCACATAGCGATCAAAATTATTGGCTCGACAGTATTCTTCTAATTGAAGACAGGAGTTAATGTTTATTTTATGATATATCCTGATTATATGGTTTTCAATTGTACTAGAGTTAAGATCCAATATTGTTCCAATCTGCTTTTTTGTGTATTTCTGTAAAAAAAGGAAAATAATATCCCATTCACATTCAGTAAAAAAATCTGTCGGTGGTTGGAATAGAATGGAGGGAGGGAGTTTATCATAACATTTATATAGATAGGATAATGAATAGTCTTTGGCTTTCCATGCATGAAAAAGGAGCCCAATACATTCATTTTTATCATCATATATTGGAAATTTTTCCAAAAAGTAAGATGACAGAAATTTTTCTTTCCCAAAAACATGAGTTTCAAGTGAACATATTCTTTTATTTTTTTCCATCACTTTTTTATCATGTTCAATAAATTCCTTTGCAAACTCAGCGCCATCCCAAGGGAGTTCATCATCATAAAGCCCCTCAAAATCAAATGAGCCCGGGAAATTCTTAATAGAATTTAATGCTAAGTTACCGTAAATAAAACATGAAGAACTATCTTTTATTCCCCACGGTTCATTGCTTAATTCCATTGTGTTGATAATCTGAGGCGATATCACATAGTTCTTCTTCATAAAAATTCCACTTAATTTAAGGTTTAAATAAACATTCTGCTTTCTGGGTGCACAAATCTTTCCGGTACATAGAGATCAAAATCATTAAGGCGACAATATTCTTCCAACTGATAACAGGAATTTACGCCGATCTTTTTATATATCCGAAATATATGGGTTTCAACAGTGCGATAGGAAATATTCAATACCCGCGCGATTTGTTTACTGGTGTATTTATGCAAGGAGAGGAAAATAACATCCCACTCCCGTTGCGTAAATAAATCAGTTGGCGGCTGAAACATAATGGATGCAGGAAGTTTTCCATGATACAGACGAGCCAATGAAAAATCCTGGGCTTTCCATGCATGAAAAAGGATCCCAATGCATTCATTTTTATCATCATATATTGGAAATTTTTCCAAAAAGTAAGATGACATAATTTTTTCTTTCCCAAAAACATGAGTCTCAAGTGAACATATTCTTTTATTTTTTTCCATCACTTTTTTATCATGTGCAATAAATTCCTTTGCAAACTCAGCGCCATCCCAGGGGAGTTCATCATCATAAAGCCCCTCAAAATCAAATGAGTCTGAGAAATTTTTGAGAGACTTTAAGGCCTGATTACCATAAATGAAGCATGAGTTTTTGTCTTTGACTCCCCATGGATCATTATTTATTCCCATAGTATTGACTATTTGCGATGAAATAGTTATCTGATTAGTGTCTTTCATAGTAAAATCCTATTGTACAGTTATGTTAGTGATAAATTTATAATTCCCTACTACCAATAGTAACAAACTTTTCAGGAACATAACGATCTAAGTTATTTTCTTTACAGAAATCTTTTAATTCTGTATGTAATGGCAAATTGAATTTTCGGTAAATTGACTGAATATGACTAATAACATCTTCTGTACTCATCATTAATTCTTTGCTGATGCCTTCTTCATCCAATGAGCGCAAGGTCAAAAAGAGCACTTCCCATTCAGTTTGCGTCAGTATGTCATTAGGCGGTGTGAATTCCAGCGCCACCGGAGAAGTTCTTTCATAGTAGTAAGCAGTAGAAAAGTTTTGAACTTTGGACATATGAAAAATGATACCGATGCAGTGACCATTTTCATCACAAAGTGGATATTTATCACAGCGGTAGGTTTGCTTGATGTTATTTTTTCCAAACAGGTGAGTTTCAAGTGACGTAACTGTTTGCATAGTCTGAATCACTTTTTGATCCCGACGACAGAATTCTTCTTCATGTTCTGCGGTCGATGAGGGTAATTCTCCCGCTGAAAGCCCGGTAATATCAAAATCTTCAGACAAGTTGAGCAATTGATAGAAAGCCGGATTAGCATAGATAAACTTTGATTGCAGATCTTTAGCTCCCCAAGGCTCATGACTTTTTTCCCACATATGAATTAATTGCGGATCGATATTATTCGGCTGATTGGTTTTTTTATTTGACATAGAAGATCCTTACTTACTTAAATAATATATTCTTTGAAGGAAAGATTAGGTCACAATAATTTGTTCGTCAAAAAACACGATGGTTTTATTCTATTTATAAAATAAAAAGGTGATATTATTTCACAATGAAACTTCTTATTATGGTGACATGTGGTTATATTTTCACATGTAAACTAATTTCACTGTCTATCCGATTGTTCACAAATAACACTTTTGCACGGAATTTCACCAATATCTTTTAATTATGCAATACCAACCCTGCCTGCTCGCATATATTATATGGGCATGATAGGCTTACGTGTTCTGATAAGAACTATAAATGACTAGTTATAGGTAGACAATATTGAATAAAAAAGAAGATGTAAAGCCAAAACCACTTTTTTTCTCAAATTTGCGAGAAACTACTCAATGACAGATTCATACGAAGAAAAAACCACTCAAAAAGGTAAAAATAATAATAAACCAGATCGCATGATCATTGACGACAGGGTCACCCATTTTGGTCAACGTTTACGTGAAGCGATGCAAAATGAACCCACCGCCAAATTTGCTCGGCGCTGTGGTCTGTCCGATAAAGCGATATGGAACTATTTGGATGGTTTAACTTACCCATCAATTGATAAAGTAGCTGCACTTGCACACGCCAGCAATACGTCAATAGAATGGTTAATTTTGGGGATCCTTGATGATAGAACCACTCATTTCGGTCAGCGTTTACGTGAAGCCATGCAAGATGAACCCACCGCCACATTTGCCCGACGTTGTGGTCTGTCAGAAACAGCAATCTGGAGCTACTTAAACGGTTTAACTTACCCATCAATTGATAAAGTGGCTGCACTTGCACACGCCAGCAATACGTCAATTGAGTGGTTAATTCTAGGCTTAGATACATCGAGTTCAACTTTATACACAGGTGCTAATAAACTCAAACAAAAACTAGACACGATGACGTTGGAAGATACAAAGTTATTATTGAGCAAAATTTTCGACGTGATATCAACATATAAGTAACATTGCACCGGGCACAAACTTTCTCTGTACTCAATCCCTCTTTAGGGGCTTTTTAGGCGCTGAATAAGCGTACCATTCTACTAATTACCATGACTTGCCCCCCACTAAGTTACCAGTGACTCGAGTAGGGGCTTCTTATGACCCCTATTAGCTGTTCCCTGTTTTTCCAACGTAAACCCGGCCATATACTGTGGATACGGCATATCTCTTGAAGTGGGAATCTCTTTCCAAAAATCCTTACAGTTCATTGACTAATGGATAACAGACTGCGTGAGCAGTGCATAGCGATTGAGTAATTGATTGAAACGGGTATCAATTTGCTGGCGCAATGCCGGGGAGGCCGTGCCGCTTTTTTGTTGTTCGGCCAATTGGCGCAGCAGTTCTTCCAATGGCGGTGTCCTCATCAACGGTTGCTGAATGCCAAATACCATCGATTTCAATTCAGAACCGGTGAGATAACGACCGCGTCTTTCATCCAGCCCATCAAGGCGGGCCGCTAATCGTTGCAGACGCGATTGAGCCAGGTGGTAATTTTCCAATTCAGGGACAGGCAACGCTGTGGCTTCACGTTGCTGTTGCCACTGTTTCTCCATCTCCTGCACCGTTTGGCTAGCCGGCCACAATGTTTGCAGTTGATGTAATAACTGCGCCCCGTATTCCCATCGCCACAACGCAGGCAACGCATCCAAACTTGCCAGCCTCTCCCGACTGGCTGCCAGCGTTTCATCCTGCAACTGATTTAACAGCGCCGCGTTGTCCGGGTGGCGTAACTCCGCAAGCTGCGTTGGGGGCAACGTCCTCGGCAAAGGTTGCGTGGTCGCCCGCAGTGCCTGCACCAACGGCGGTGCTTGTCGCATTTCATTCACCCCCCAGACGCCGGTCACTGCTAACACGCACAACGCAACACCCGCAACAAAACCGTGCCAGGCTTTCCAACGGGGCATAGGTAAAACCCGGACCACGTTGACTTGAGGTTGTACACGGGCGGCAGTTTCACGCACCATATATATCCGTTGGGGCTGAGCAGGTTCAGGAGGCGTCAAAATAGCATTGCCCCCAGGTTGTGCTGAGGAAACAGAGACAGGCATCCCCCCCTTTTCCTGAGCCAAACTCTCTAAGCGCCGGGCATTGTTGTGAAGCTGCACGCGGAGGCTGTCGAGTTGGCTGACATGTTTCAGCTCCAGACGTTGCAACCCTTCACACAACTGTTCAAGGGTCTTTTCTGTACGGTAAATCAGCGGCAAGTCGATGTAGGCGAAGACATAAGCCCGCAACGTTTGCTGCAACCGTGCAACCAGCCAGGCGAAAATTTTAACCCGCGCCTGTGTCGCTTGAGGCCAGAATTGCGACCATTGATGGGCCACTAACCCCTCAATCAGTGCCAATCCTTCATGAATACCCGCTAATCCGGCACGTTGTGCCCGGGCCAGTGTATACCAGGCGGCACTTTGCAGTTCTACACCATTCAATCGAAATAGCGTCAAACAAAGCTGTTCAACTCTGGCCCAGTCCACATCGGGCCGTGCCGGATGGCTCAGTTTGCTCATTTCTGCTTTTAATGCACAGAATTCAGGTCGTGTACGGGGGTCGCCCCCGGTATAAACAGTATTTTCAGTCATCACTTTTCTTACCAACATTTGTTGTTGAAGTCAGAATGATTAACGCGGCGGGACACCGCAAATGCGTGCAACAGTCCGGGACACCGCTCAACCTCCTCCCGACTACAGACAGCGGCGGCAAAATAGCCTCATCAAAGATTAATCTATCCGCCCTTGCTGGCGCAGATGGCGGATCAAGACTTTCCCTTCCGGGATAAATTCGGTGCCAAAATGCACCCGCCCCACCCCTTTCAGTTCGGCGTTGATGTGATAACGCAAACGCGCTGGTTCGATCTCCGGCAATAACGTGACACTGACCTGCTTCAGGCGGGGTTCATAGGTCAACAGCGTGTGTTCAATCGTCGAGATCAAGCGCTGTGACGACTCGGGTAACCCTTGCAGGATAGTGTTGAGATCAGGCAGGCCATAACCCGGCAGATGAGTCAGTGAACCCGCCCGGCAATTGAGGATACACTGCATATTGTCCAGTACCGACAAAATCACCTGGTTTTCTTCGCTGACCTGATGCAAATCTAAACCACCGCTAAAGTTGCCGAAAAGGCATTCATGCAGGGAAGGCTTGTCAATTTTCTTTTTCATCAACTCACTCCTTTTCAGGCAACAGAGTCAGGCCACCGGCATTCAACTCAATGGTGCGGGGCTTGTCCGGTAACAGCGCATTGCGCCTGATGAGGGTGCGCCAGGTCGCCCCGGCTAAATTGGGACGTCTGAACAGCCCCACCACCGCGACATATTTCGCTTGTGCCGCCATCGGCATATTGAGAGCGGCATGTCCCCCGGGTTTTACCACCACCTCCCCGCTTGCCAGACAATCGGCGCCGAGTACCCGGTCGCCGTTCTCCAGCAAATCCGCATAATCCGCCTTTTCTAACGCGTTGTTATCCCGCAGCTGATAAATCCGGACCAATGTAGGGACGGACAGGGCAACATTTTCCCCGCTATCCGTGTTGACCGTTGCCCGGGGCGTAAAATCCAGCCGCAATGTTTTCACCTGTCGATGAAAAAGGGCATGCGTAACGGATACCGTGCCCTCCGTTACCGTTTGAGTCAGACCGCAACCGGTCAGCAGTAAGGTTATTGCCGCTATCATCGGCACGGCTTTATATAAAGGCATAGTTAACATTGTGTCCTCCTGTGTTTTGATGACTGTCCGGCGGTATCCCCTGATAATCCCCCAGATCCACCGTCATTTTGTCAGGTACCGCTCCCCGATTATCTTCAGCCTTCAGCCCTAACACCCCGGTCAGCCCCAGTTGAACAGGCTTATCGCTGCCCAACACCGGCACCGGTAATATTCGGGTCTGAAGGGTCAATTGCAGCCGGGCCCGGTACCGCCAGCCCAGATAAACGCGCAACAACACGAGTAAATCCGTCTGCAATTGCCCGCCCGGCAGCCAGCCCCGCGCTTCCTCCGGGCAATCCGTATGCAACGCCAGCAATAACTGGCTGTTGATATCCGTGCCGATCCTGCCCAGCACGGTACGTTGCGACAGGGAAATCGGCTGCGAATCTGAAAAACCGGCCGGTTGCATCAGATGGATTTGCCGCGGGCAGGATGGCGTCACCACGACACGGGTCTGCGGCGCCAGCAACGTCACCAGCGCCGATACCCCTTCCGCTGTCCGGGTTGGCAGACGCATGACACTGAGCAATGCCAGAAATCGGGATGCGGGCGTAGTAATCTGCTGCTGACTGCCTGGGATACCCAGGCCAATCAGCCCCAGTAAACACTGAGATGTCTGGTCGCTGCCCCCGGAGGCAAACGTCGCCGGGTAGGAGTATTTACGCCAGATACGGTAAAACTGGGTGAATATCCGGTGATTAAACATATCCAGAAAGGCTTCAACCGCGTCATGCCCTTCCCGGTGTTGAGCGATATCATTCAGGTAAGCGGTCGGCAACGGGGAATCCACGCCGTACAGCCCCATAAAGGTAGTTCTGGCCGTCGGTGGACGATCCGGATGGCGACTGTCCGTTTCCATCGTTTTCAGTTCACCGATAGGGAACCCCATCCCCGGATGGGGCCGGAAACGTATCACGTCATCGGCGGGATTATCCGTACTGCCCAGGGGTTGCCGATCCGGGACCGTGCGCTCAATGGCCTGACAGAACTGATAGAAATTGAGCGTCGAAATATCGGCTTTCAGTACGGATATTAGCCGGGAATGCACTGACTGTGTTTCTCTTGCCATAACAAACGTTCTCCTGTGGGTTGTAAGATCAGCGTCAGCCGGTTAAATAGATGGATATCGGTGTACAAGGCAAAAAAGCGACTGAGCATCTCCCCGAACAGACAGATATCCCCGGCCCCTGAAAAGCCGTTGCTGTCCAGCGTGACTTCAATATGCACTCCCCGTTGCAGGCACCCCTGTTCAAACCGCTCGATCAGCCCATGTTTCACCGCCACAATGGCCGCCAGACGGCGCGCGTTCATGTCATCGTCAGTCCAGTCATACAGCGCCAGCGTACCGCGCAACACTTCCGGGTTATCCATCAGACTGAGGAAATTGGAGCCGAGATGACTGAGCACCCGCCAGTGAAAGCGATCCCGGTTTGGCGGATAACACGGCAATGTCGGTTCACACAGATTACGCACGGTCAGTCCCGCCAACGGGGGAGAAACCGCTGTATCCAGCAGCGTCTCCTGCAATGCCCGGCGGGGCAGTTGCCCATTGGTGCCGGTCAGGGTGAGTGACAGATTTTCTGCTTCATGAGATTCACCGTTATCAACCTCCTCCCCACCCAGAATAAGCCAAGTGTCGTACAAACCTGACACTCCCCGTTTCACCCGGGTATGGTAATAACGCTCCGGCGCGTCATGGCGCAGCATACCGCCTTTGTGGCGGAAACTACTGAAGGGCACATACGACTGGTGCTCACTGCGTTTCGAGGAGACCACCGCATCCACCGAATAAATCTCGGTATGCCCGTCCTGAATGCGCATCGGGTGCAGCAAATACTCCGTTTTCAACGGCGACAGCGGCAACGGATCGGATTCCAGCGGAAACAGATTAATCACCGGGGCGCAATGCAAACGGATATGCTCCGCAGAAAACGGCCACTCACCAGGCCAGCTTTCACGCAGCACCACATCCAGCTCAAACCACGGCGTTTGGTCGGGAATAGTCAGCTTTTCCAGTCCACAAAGCGTGACAAACATGAATTTCTCGCGGAAGGTAAAATACTCCAGCAGCAGCTGATAACCACTGAACGAACTTTCCCCTTTCGGCCACAGCCTTTCCTCATCGCCAAATCCCCGCGGCGAGAATCCTCCGTCAAACGGCTGGCGGTCAGGCTGGCCGGGCAGGCGTAAATAAAGCTGTTGCGTCTGAAGGGTCAATGCCCGATGTAACGCACAGGCCAGCGGACTGTCCGCACTCAGATACAGTGGCAAACGGCTCAAATCAATCTGGCGCCAGTCCACCAAAGTTCCACACTCAAAATGCAAGCGAATGACCGCACGGCCATCCGGTTCAGCCTTAAGGCCGGCGTCAGTCAGCGCCATCGGCAGCAACTGAACCGCCTGGGTGGTGGTATAGCGACACCGGGTCCGTTGTGGGCCGATCGGTTGCGAAAGCACCTCAAAGCCCTTTTTCACCTGCACCGGATTTTTCAGCTGTTTCAACTGTGCCCAATCCGCGCCCAGTTCCACAATGGACAGTGAAGGGATCGTGCGCAGGTAATGCGGCCACAACAAACTGACCAGCCCTTCCGTCAACTCCGGCAAGTCATCATCCAGCTTCTCGCGCAGGCGGCCCATCAGAAAGGCAAAGCCTTCAAACAGACGTTCCACATAGGGGTCACGTGTGCCGACTCTGTCCAGATTGAGCATGGCTGCTCGATCAGGATAGGCTTTTGCAAACTCTTTGCCCGCTTCACGCAGGTAACGCATTTCTGCCTCGTAGTAGCGCAGGATTAAATCATCCATTGGATTGTCCTCAAATAAAGGGTTCAGAATAAATATCGTGGAGAGGGTAAAAACGGGTCGAACAGGGATAAGATTGCCCTGCCGTGTTCCGGGGTAATCAGCTACACAACACCGCCGCCCTGATGGGATCAATCGCCACTAACTCAGCCAGCAATGTCTCTCTGCGTTGTGCCATGTTCGCTTTATCGTGTTCACTGCGTTGCGCTTTCATCCGCAACAACTTAAGCAGACACGCTTTGACCTCAAACATCAGTTCCGGCTCCCATTCGTCAAGACTGAATGGCCCATTGGCATTCAATTCAGCCAACAAATGCAGGGCCATGTCAGGCTTGCCGCATTGTTCAGTCACCCGTGCCATCAGCAAGCGCTGTAACCAGCGGTGGCGAACCCCCTTTATCCCCGGCAGTTGCTCCAACCAACGCAGCGCAGCCTCCATGCCTTCACTGTCCGCCAGTTGTAATGCCTCCGGCTCAAGGGACAAAATGTCATCATCAGGCCGGGATGGCATCGGCCTGTGCTCAAACTGCCAATCTGCCTGATTGGCGTGAACCTGTTGGGCTATCCAGCCGGCGGTCACCTCATCGGCAAAGGGCGTGCCGTCGTTATAAGCCATACTCTCCAGCCCCGGCAGCCGTTCAAGCAGGCTGCTCAAGTCCTGTTTAACAATGTCGGCCCACCCGTCATAGGGGCATCCCAATTGTTTTAACGCCTGACAAAGGTACCACTGTAAATCCAGCCAGAAATGATTGACGCTTTTCGTAAATATCTGATCAGCCTGTTCTAACAGCTCACGCCAATTCTGTTGCCGATAGAGCCGTTTTAGCTGAACGCGATACTCCGTGCGGGGCGGGGCTAGCCGGGTCAACCCGGTGACATCCTGTGGAGGTAACTGATGCACGGTATCCCAGCGGATACTGCGCATCAGCCGGGCTGAAGAGAGCCAGCCCTGGGGTTGATCGCGCAGATAACGCGCCAATTCACGGGCCTGATCCAACAGATCGCGCCCGGATTGTATCGGGCGCCATGCGGTCGGAGGGGGTTGTATCGCAAAGGAGGGGACTGGTGCCGCCGTTTGGGGGATGACCGCCTCCACGCCGCCCGATTGCGCCAACCGATTTTCCAGTGTTCCCGCCAATCCGATAAGCGCTGGACGGGTGTCTTCATCCCAGGTCGCAAAGACGTGTTCCAGCAACGCCAATGCGACCAGAATGTGCTCAAAGTCAGACCGATCCACCTCGGGATAACGTGACAGACTGTCCTGAATTTTAACGCCGGTCAGCCACTCGAACGCCGCTTTACGACTGTCCGCCCGGCAGGGCAGCAACGCCTCACCAAAACGTTCGGCTAATGCGGCTAACAACGTCAGCCCTTCTGCCAGGCCACGTTCGCCATCCTGATGTAGACGCGCCCACACATAATAGGCAGCTACACGCACATCTTTACATTGGGTGGTCAGCAGCTTTTCCGCCAGTTCACAGATAAGGGCCGTATCAATGCCACTGAGTTTATTGACCTCTTCGCGCATATGCTGAAAATCGTCGTTATAGACCGGATCATCACCAACAGGTGCCCCGGCACTGATGGGCAGCAGCCAATTTTCCCACCGTGCGATGCTTTCCCGTGCTTCGGCAAGCGCATCCCGCCCGGAAAAGCAGCTTGCCAGGAGTTGTTGCAACATTATTCTGCCTCCCAGTCATCGTTATCTGTCGCCGGCATATTGGTGCTATCACCCGGCGTCACCACAAAAATCGCTTTCGGCAACGTAAATTCCCGCAGTTTCAATAACGCCAGCGGCCCACTGCCCATTTCTGTGCGTAATATCCAGGTCACCGGCAAACCGTCCGGCATCATAAATGTCAGCCGATAACGGCTTTCATCCAGCTTTTCCGCCTTCGCCTGCGCTAACCAGCGGATCAGCCCCCAATTCCCGGGATAATCACCAAACAGACGCGCCCCGGCATTGAC
>NZ_JAJAFX010000066.1:0-29426 GCF_025384845.1 Photorhabdus temperata
AAAAAAAACCCCGCTAATAGCGAGGTCAATTTTTATATGGGAAACTTAGCCCATAACAATCTTGATACTGGCACCACAGGCCGCCGCGTATCGTTCAAGTGTTGTGACACTGGCTTTACTGGCGTTTTTTTCTAATTTACTTACGGCTGGCTGAGTAATCCCCATACGTTCAGCGACTTGGGTACTATTGATACCAGCTCTGCGGCGCAGATCAGCCAAAAGTTCCTGTAACTCTTCCTCTTTCTTCTCTGCAAGATAAGCGGCCATTACATCAGGGTTCTGTAAGGCTTTAGCCTTCACTTCAGCATAAGGGATACCTTTAACTTTCATCTGTCAGTTCCTCCAGTCTCTTTAATGCTAATTGGATCTCTGCCGGTGGCGTCCTAGGTGTCTTTTTAACAAACGTGCGCAAGATATATATCTTTTTCCCTTTAGCGAAAGCAAAAAAGGTACGTGTAATATCTTTTTTACCCGCTCTTAACTCAAAAAGGCCATCTTGAATAATATCCGTATGTGGATAACGCAACTGATTACCTTGGGCCTCAAGTTTATCCAGTGCAGCAAACGCTTTCCCTTGCATTGGACTATCAAGATCCAAAATTTCCTGCTGTGCTTCCGGGTGAAAAATCAATTCAAACACAAAGCGGCCTCTTTTCCGTATACCATTATTTATGAATGTGCCACCCAACACTTAGCACCATCGTAATCATTCCCACCTTCGGCAATAAAAACGTTCTCATCGACATCAACGGCAATTACGCCGGGCCGCTCATGCTGTGCATCACGAAGGCAATTTTTCCAACCATAAACCTGACCATCCCAAATCATCACAATCCCTGAATTGGCATGTTCAACATTCTGTGTACGCCACCGCTGCGCAATATCAACATAGCTCATAGTATAGTCTCCAGACTCATCAACTCACTAGGGTAATCATAACCTGTGAGCTATCATAACTCAAGGGTTATGCATAACATAAAAGCTATGATGGTGATCTCTTCCTACACAAGTATTGATCCTGAAAGATCGGAAAAAGGATCAAGGCGTAACAGGGCAGAGGCTACGCCATTAGTAATAGGGGGGTAACTTGTCTCAATAGATCTAGGCTGATTTAGCGGCCATTTGGCCATGACAAGTAATAGGGGAGGGAGTTGTCTCACTGCCTGATGGTTTGCCCAATCTGTACCATTTAGCGCGGCTCATTCCTAACACTTCCCACGGTTTCTGTTTAGTCAGTGAATTAGCTTCGTAAACATCACGCTCAACGGCTCCAGCAGCTCTGCGGCGTTCCTCGTCACGCTTTCTGTCTCGTGCGCGTCTACGCTCTAACGCTTCATTTTTAGAAATGATAGTTTTTAGCTGGCGTTGCTCTTCATCTGTAATTTGAAACAGGTTGATTAGAGTGTCATTTTTTGGCGTGTAGAGTGGTGAAAATTCCTTGCCCCCGAAAGATACCTTCTCACCGGCTTCATACTGCTTTGCTTTGCTGTACAGCGTCATTAACTCTTGTGAACGGTAAGACCATGCAGGGGAGATCTCCGTGGCCAGTGCGGCCGCTTCGTGATACATCTGCGTTGAATTTGTCGCCCCGGACAACAGCAAAAAATTAATACGCCAAAATAAATGACGCATCCTTTCCCCTTCCGCTAACCCGCCGCGCAGCTCGTCCAGCTTGCGCAAATCTTCAAGCCTATCCCATGCAAGCTGACGACCGCTAAAACCTCTGAGGTTGCTTTGTCGGCCTCCGGGCAGCAATTGAAGTTTCTGTTCTGCTTTTGTCTGGCGTTGCTTTTCAATATCCCAGCGAGCCACCGGCAATAACATTTCAGCAAGGTACTCGAAGTTATAACGGATTGGTGCGCCATCACGTTCTAGAACGCTTACTACACGGCAAATATTGCCGCTCTTAGTGTTAACCGTATTAACCAATCGTAAAACCCGGCTGGCGTCTTTAGCTGCGGGATCAGCCCCTAGCGAGGAAAGCTTAGATACTAAATGCTTTTGGCAAGCATTCCAGCGCGGTAGCGCGGCACGTGGCAAGGTTCCTTCAAGTAGCCATTTAGCCTGAATACCACGCCCGGAATAGACCATAAAGGAGGGTTCTGGTATGCCTTCTTGTTGACAGAAATAGTTGATTGCAGCGGCCAAAGCTTCAGGTGTTCTACCCTGCGCCCAACTCATCTTGTAGGTATCTATATCGACAAAAAGCAACCCCAAACGTAAGAGGTTTACTACACGCCGGTTAGGACGCATAAATTCAGCTTGGGTTATCCATGTATCGCGTGAGGTATCGACCATGCTAAGAACGGTGGCCATCTCACTTAATGGGTAAGAAGATTGGCGTTTACCCGTTGGCCACTGAGCCAGTACAGAAAAGAAACCATGCCGCCCGGAATTGTGATAAGTCTCCGCTTCGTCGGCTGGATTAAAAAGCGCCAGTTGTGATATAGCCACGTCTACCCCTTAGACTTGCCAAGAGGCACAACACCGCTATAATAGAGGTGTTGTAACCCTTAGCCTATGTCAGGCAATAATAGTTGTGTTGCAGCCTGCCAGCTTTAGAACACAACTTTGAATTTTAAGCCCCGTTTGTTGACCTTCCCGCCAAGTCGGATCAGCATCGGGGTTTTACCTTTTTAGGCCGCCAGTAATTGAAAAGGGCGCGCCTTATCTATTCTGCTGCGGCGATCTTCTGAATGCAGTGCATCCCATAAATCGACTTTCTTCTGCAAATCCAGCCAAAAATCAGGATTGTTACCAAAGACTTTTGCAAGGATGAGCGCGGAATCTATTGTTATGGCCACTTTTCCATGACAGAGCTGATTAACGTGCTTTCTCGTCCATCCGGTATAGGTGGCCAACGCCGTTTGGCTAATTCTGTTCGGTTCCAAGAACTGAGAAAGCAGAACGTCACCCGGCGTTGCCGGTCTTAATACTTGTGTCTGGTTCATGCTTCACCTCGATAATCAAAACGGTACAGATTGAAGTGTAACCTATAAGGTAAACATGTCAAACTGATCTTTGTTTTGGATTGCACAATCCAAAAATGAGATAATTTAGCTGAAATGACCTCTATTTAACATAATGGATCTTATCGGCACCACGCCGAGAAGGTTCGCCATAAAAGCGGTACATAAGCCGTGAAAGGTACAGTTTTCTATGCGGAAAAGAGGGTAGTTTATTGTTACTGACTTGTTACTAAATGGAGGTTTTCCATTTGGCCATTGATTTTGGTCGAAAGGTTTATTTCTGGCGTTTTTTACTTCTGTAAAGCTGCAAAACCTCTTCGGCAAAATCATCATCAACAATATAGAAGTAGCACTCTGGTACATCGAGGATGGCAGCAATTGAGCACACCATTTCAAAGGTAGGTCTGTAAGTGCCGGTTTCGTACTGAGATATACGCGATCTGGCCGTGGTTTCGTCTAGGCCCGCAAGAACGCCCAGCTTCTCCTGAGAAAGCTTTGCTTGCGTCCTAATGGGTTTGAGTCGGTAATTTATCATCACATGCGCCACTGATATTAGTTGACGGCATGTTTAGCATTACTTTACAGTGCTTATGTTTAGAAATACTGGACAAACAAACCTTTTTATGCCAACCCAGGGTCACACTACAGGAATGTTTAGACCGTTTTTTGTTACTTTTTATGATATGTATTACGGGGTCAGCTTGGTGAGAACTAAATCATAGAGCCAAGCAAGAGCCGTAGAAGCAAGGCCAATTATGATGAAGCCCGGAACCATGGAACGGTCGCTAAAAATAACGAGACAGAGAACCACGCCAATAAAAGCCATAGCAGATGTGGCAATCAACAACAGGCGAACTGGCAACCGTAGCCACAACATAATGAGAAAGCTTAGGGAGCGCAAAACGCTTCCTAAGCCTTTTGCCGCCGCCCCAGCGATCCACTTAGCTTTCGTAACACCACTATCATCATCATTAGAAGCTACACCCCCACCCGGACGAATCGGAACAACGTTACTTATCGGCTTCCGGGTTTGGTCACTTAACCCTTTGAATGTTCTCATCACAATCCCCTTTTTGTATAAATCCCATACGCTAATGATAGGCCAAAATGGCCTACCCATCAAGAAATATTCGACTATTTTTCGTGCATACGAAGGAAAATCAACTCTTCCATTATCATCAATATTGTGTATATTGATTATCGAAAGATGCAATTTTGATAAAAAATGAATTAAGGAGAAGTACCATGAACACGGTAAAAATTATCGCTGTAGCCTTGGGGTTGACTCTTATTTCTGCCATGCCAGCCCAAGCAAAAGACCCTTGTAAAGCGGTTTTATGCCTCGCGGGTATGCTGACCGGCAATGACGGCGGATCAGAGTGCAAATCAGCAGTTAATGATTACTTTTCGATAGTCAAATTCAAGAAGGGCAAGTTCAAAAAAAGCGCAACTAAAGAAGCTCGCGGCGCTTTTCTACAACAATGCACCAGTGAGGATGAAGGCTGGATTAACAAAATAAATAGCGCCTACGGCACTGTTCGTAAGGGTTTCTAACCTTCTTATGGCGTTTAAAACTAAGGGGATGTGATGGAACTCTTTTCAATATTGGCAACCTGCGCCGCTTTAACTTTTGGTACAGGTAGCCCAGCAGAACAGGCTTACCCTGTTAGTGAGCAAGAATGTAAATCAGCAGCGGCGATGTATCGTGAGCAGTTGCAAAAAGTACAGCTCACCGATCAGGACAGGGATGCTATTGCACGTGTTGCCATAGCCGAAGCGGCCAATCAAGGTGATTCGGGTTTAGCTGGCGTTGTGTATACGATTATTAACCGGCGTCTTAGCGGTCAGTTTGGCCAGACTGTGACGGACGTAGTAAACAGCCCTAAGCAATTTGAGCCAGTTAACAAAGTTGGTGGTGACTGGAAAAAGTTACCTTCCGTAACCGTTTCACAATATACGCAAGTACAGACCATCATCAATTTGGCGTTAGAAGGTCACTTGCCTGATATTACCAATGGTGGGTTATTTTTCCAGAACCCCGCAATTGTAGCTGACAGAGAAAAAGCAGGAAAAGTATCTAAAGGTTTAACTAATTTCGGTGGTTCCGCACCATCAGCGATCATTAAAGATCATGCCTTCTACGCCAGTATTAATAAAGGTGGCCCGTCTAACTCTTCCCCGGTTCAATTAACTGCTTCCGCTGTGCCTGAGCCTAAAAAATGGGATGTATACGGAACTGCAAAGTTCCAGAAAAATAGTAACGCCGAATGGAATGTATTTTCTAAAAATACGCCATCCAAAAGCGTTTATCAAAATGAAGGGGTGCAGCCATGAAATTAATGATTGTGGAATCTCCGGGGAAAGTTAAGAAAATACGCGAGATCCTTGGCGATGGTTGGAAAGTCGCCGCCAGTGTGGGCCATGTCAGAGATTTACCAGAAAAAGATATTGGAGTTGCCGCACCTGACTTCAAACCAACGTATGTGGCCACTGAGCGCGGCAAAGAGGTTTTGGCCAAGCTTAAACAGGACGTTCAGCATAGTGATGCTGTTTTCCTCGCAACTGACTTAGACCGGGAAGGGGAAGCCATTGCATGGCATCTGAAACAGGCGCTACGGCTTGAGAACCCGCAGCGGGTAACGTTCGCTGAAATCACCCCTCGCGCTATCAAAGCAGCTCTGGCGTCACCAAGGGCAATTAATATTCCTATGGTAGCCTCACAAGAAGGGCGAAGAGTCCTTGATCGCCTTGTTGGTTACATGGTTTCGCCGCGCCTGTCAGAAATGAGTGGGCGACAAGGGTTATCCGCTGGCCGGGTTCAAAGCCCCGCCGTTCGTATTATTCTTGAGCGTGAACGTGCAATTCAAAACTTTAAGCCTACCTCCCATTTTGGCGTAAGACTTAATTTTGCAGGAGATTGGTTTGCTGAATGGGATGTAAAACCTTTCTTGGCCGAAGGTAGCGAATATTTCATGGATGAAGGCTTTGCTAAAGAAATAGCCGCCATCCGGGAAGTTGACGTTATTTCTTATGAAGAGAAAAACGCATCAAAAGCACCTCCTGCGCCTTTTATCACTTCAACATTACAGCAGGCGGCATCTAATAAATTAAAGATGAAGCCAAAAGCAACAATGACAACCGCGCAAAAATTATATGAGCAGGGCCATATAACTTATATGCGTACCGATAACCCCAACCTTTCTGATGATGCTCTGGTTGAAATATACCAACTCTGCAAAGCAAAGGGCTTACCTATGGCGTCTAAACCTCGCACATGGAAAGCAAAAGGTGATGCACAAGAAGCGCATGAAGCTATACGACCATCACATTTTGACGTTGAAGAAGCAGGGAGTACGCCAGAAGAAAAAGCTCTCTATCGCCTGATATGGGATCGCGCTGTTGCCTGTCAATTAGAATCAGCTCGCTACGCCGTTCGCGTGGCCCGCTTCCGGGCTACTGACAATAGCGGCGAAAAACCAGTTGAGTTTGAGGCTGAAGGCCGAACGTTGACGTATGCCGGATGGACAACGTTGTTTAAAGACGATACCGAAGCCGATGATGGCAAAAAGGAAGAGAAACCTAAGAACCCGATCCCTTCTTTGCAACGTGGCCAGCACCTCACCGCTGAAAGTGGGAAGGTATTAAGTAAGACAACCCGCGCCCCCAGCCGCTTTACTGAAGCGTCACTTATCGCAGAACTGGAAAGGTTAGGCATTGGGCGACCAAGTACATACGCGGCGATTATGGAAAACATCATGCGCCGTGGTTACGTCAAATCGGATAGCGCAAACAAATATCTTTTGCCTACTGAAACCGGTGCATTAGTTATTGATGCTTTGGTTAAAGGCGGCTTTAGCTTTATCGAGTACGACTTTACACGCGCTATGGAGGGCGAGCTGGATAAAGTCGCCCATGGCCAGACATCTTACAAAAACGTTGTTGGCTCTGTTTATGAACGTCTGGAATCAGAACTTAGCCACCTGAAAATTGACGTTGCACCTCAATACCCCTGTCCAAATTGCGGCAAGGCTCTTTTCCGCAAAAAAGGGGCTACCGGCTTCTTTTGGGGCTGCTCCGGTTATCCAGATTGCTCTACCACGTTACCAGATACAGCAGGGAAACCGGGGAAACCAAAGCCCAAACCAGAAGCTTCAGGCTTTAAATGTCCTGACTGTGGAAAGCCTCTTATCCGGCGTAAAAAACCAGCCACCGGCGGCAAAAAAGGGTATGACTTTTTCGGCTGCTCTGGCTACCCCGGTTGCTCATCAAAATTTGATGCTGTGAACGGAAAGCCAAACTTCGAGAAAAAGTAACATCAAAAAGTAGTGTTATGATTATCAATATGCTATATTTTGATTGTGCCGGTGGGGGAGGAATGAAGAAAAAGACTTTTTGCGCAAAGCATTTAAAATGTTCTCGAACTTTGGAATCCCCAATCGAGAATATTGACATGAACAACGAAACGATAACAGAACCAGAACTGATTGATAACCTTGGGAATCAGTCAGTAAAGAAGATGATGCTGGTACAGGGTGAAGATGGAAAATTTAGCATCCGCGTACAGCTTTCGTGGAAAGGAGGAGATCTTTTATTAGAGACACAAAGGAAGACGCCGCGAGTGTGGTCGAGTTTAGACAGGTTAGTGAAACACATTAACAGTAAGTACGGGAAAGTCCCGATCATTGAGTTACAACTTATGGAGTAATTAAAGCATGGCAAATGTAAAAACCTTCACCCGTCAGATTGCCTCTACCACTTGGCTAATGTTGGGTTTGATGATGTTACCGGGTTTCGCTCACGCAGCCGGTGGCGATCCAATTAACCAAGGGCTTCAGTGGTTAATTGATCTCTTAACGTCAGGCATTGCCCGTTCTTGCGCAATCTTAGCGATCGCCGTATTGGGTTACTTAGCATGGGCCGGACGTCTTCAAGCCCGTAATGCTGGGTTTGCTATCGGCGGTATCGTGCTGGTATTTGGTGCGGCGTCTATTGCCGACGCAATCATTGCTGTAGTCCAGTAAGGAGAGCGTCATGGCATCAGGAAAAGATGTTCTCTTTGCCGGTGCTACACGCCCCTCACTTGTGTGGGGCGTAACATACGAGGCAATAATTTTCTGTATCGCTACAACTGGAGTGATTTTTCTCGCTGCAAATAGCATTTGGTTGTTGCCTCTGTATGTTCCTTTACACGGTGCTTGCTACCTAATTTGCCTGAAAGACCCCCGTTTTTTCAGGCTCATATCTTTATGGTTTGCAACTAAGTGCCGTTCCATTGGGTGGCGTTATTGGGGTGCGGCTACGGCCTCACCACTCGTTAGCACTCGCAAAAGAAGGAAAATGCCAGAATGAGTAATGCAACTGCGACAAAATCACGCCAATGGGTGAATGAAAACTCTGTTGCTGAGTTTATCCCTTATTCTGTTCACCTTGACGAAAACACCATTAAAACTACCAGTGGCTATTATCTTCAGGTAATTAAGATTGATGGCCGCGCCCATGAAAGTGCAGATCCAGAAGATGTGATTAACTGGAAAGAACAACTTAATGGGCTGTTGAAAAATATAGCCTCACCAAATATATCTCTTTGGACAAACATTATTCGCCGTGAAGAAAATACATTTCCCGGCGGGGAGTTTGAAGAAGGTAGCTTTGCTGAACAACTAAATAACAAATACAAAAATCATGTTGGTAAAAATAACATGATGGTAAACGAGCTGTATCTTACAGTTCTTTATCGCCCTTCAGGTATTCCCGGCGTTAATCTCCTTCAGCGTTTTGAAAAAAATGTTGAATCTATTAAACGTATACAGGCTGAAGCTATTGAAGGGTTACACGAAGTGGTTAACACCGTCACCAGTAGCCTAAAACATTATGGGGCGCGGGTTTTAGGGTGTTATGACAGAAAGGGTATAAAAAACTCTGAAGTATTAGAGTTTTTATCTTACCTGATAAATCTTGAGTGGATTCCTCGCGCTTTACCTCGCAAGGTACTCTCTGAAGCGTTGCCTTTTGATCGTCCGTTCTTTGGTGAAGATGCCTTTGAAGTTAGGGGCGTCACTGAAAGCACCGTGGGCGCAGTCCTGAGCATTGGTGAATATCCAGAAGGCACCGAAGCGGGCTTAATGAATGCGTTCTTATCCGCGCCATTCCCGTTAATTTTGTCGCAGTCGTTCAACTTTTTAAGTAAGCCGGTTGCGACTGAATTATTAGGCAGAACACAACGCCGAATGAAAAACGCCGGTGACTTTTCCAAAACGCAAATGGAAGAGATCGACGACGCACTTGATGATTTAACTTCAGGCCGTCTTGTATTCGGTGAACATCATTTAGCCCTAACGATTCTGGCCAAAGATGCGCGAAGCCTGAAGAAAAATCTTTCTGACGCTAAAGCCGAGCTGGTCGATTGCAACATGATCGTGTCGCGTGAAGATTGGGCTATAGAGTCTGCTTTCTGGTCTATGTTGCCCGGAAACTTTAAGTACCGGGCAAGGCCAGCCCCCATAAGTTCACGTAATTTTGCGGGGTTTTCCTCATTTCACAACTACCCAACAGGCCGCAGAACCGGCAACCAGTGGGGGCCATCGGTAACGCTACTTAAAACTACTTCTGGCGCTCCCTATTATTTCAATTTCCATAGCGAGTTAAGCGCCGAGAAGGCCAGAAAACTAGCGCAACTGGAAGCGGAAAAGGGGGCGGGTAGCATTCAGGAAACAAAAGAGGAACAAAAAGCCCTAGGGAATACGTTAATTATCGGGCCTTCAGGCTCCGGTAAAACCGTAACACAAGGTTTCTTGATGGCTCAAAGTAAGAAATTTAACCCTACTCAAATTATCTTCGATAAAGATCGTGGGTTAGAAATCTATGTAAGAGCAGAAGGCGGCGTTTATTTGCCTTTTAAGAATGGTGCCCACACTGGCTGTAACCCGTTCCAAATGGAACCTTCCGAAGATACTTATCAGCTCCTTGAGCAGATAGTTAAAAAATGTGCCGGGGGTTCCTTCACGACCGTTCAGGATACTGACATTAGTAATACCGTTCGCGGAGTTATGCGCCTGCCGAAACACTTACGCCGGATCTCTGCCTGCCTTGACTTTATGGACCCAACAGATCCAGAAGGTGTAGGCGCTCGTCTGGCCAAGTGGTGTGGCAATGGAACATTAGCTTGGGTATTCGATAACGAAACAGACGACATTGATTTTAGTAATAACACAATGTTTGGTTTTGACGTTACGGACTTCCTTGATAACGCCGAGATCAGAACGCCATTAATCATGTATTTGTTCCATCGTATTTCTCAAATTATTGATGGCCGTCGAATGATGATTTTCATGGATGAGTTCTGGAAATTATTGTTGGATGAATATTTTGAAGACTTTGCACAAAACGGCCTGAAAACCATCCGTAAATTGAACGGGTTAATGGTGTTTGGCACTCAATCAGCTAAAGACGTTCTTAAATCCGCTATTGGGTACAGCATCATTGAACAGTGCGCAACGATGGTCTTTATGCCTAACCCTAAAGCTGATTGGGATGATTACGTTAAAGGCTTCAAACTTACAGAACGTGAGTACCAGTTAATCAAAACCGACATGGCCCCCGGCTCTCATCAGTTCCTTATTAAGCATGGCCATAATTCAGTGATCGCCAAGCTCGACCTTGCAGGGTTTAGCGACGAACTAGCCGTTATCTCTGGAACGGCTGACAACGTGGAACTATTGGAACGCATCATGCAACAAGTAGGGGATGATCCTAAAGTCTGGTTGCCAGAGTTCCATAAACAGCGCGTAGCTGCCTGATTATTAATGGAGAATACAATTATGAAACTGAAAAAATTAGCGTTAGTGCTGGCCATTGCAGGAAGCCTTAATGCCGTTAGCTATGCTGGCGTTCCTGTGAGTGTAGTTGCAGACCCGCAAGCATGGACAGCACATCTTGAGGACATGGCCAAATATGTTGAGCAAATTAAACAGCTTGAAAACCAGTTTAAACAGCAGGTTAAACAGTATGAATCCATGACCAGCGCACGTGGGTTGGCTAATGTAATCAACTCCCAATATGACACTGACGCCCTGAGTGGCATCAATACCGACAGCATTTTACGTGATAGCGGCATTAATTCAGCCAGTGATTTTAAGCTTCCTGAAGACGTGGCCGAACTTTACGACACGGCAGCAAAAAACGCCGCCACCTATGCTGGCCAAGCTTCCCGCTCGCTTGAACAAGCACAATCTCGTTTTACTGAGCTATCAGGTTTGGTACGCCGGGTAAATACGGCAACCGACCCCAAAGAAGTGATGGATTTAAACGCGCGGATTGGGGCCGAACAAGCCTTTTTACAAAATGAAGTTGGTAAGTTGCAGGTTCTCCAGCAAACAGCGCAGGCAAACGATGCGTTGTACCAACAGAAGGTTAAACAGATGGCCGTTCAATCATCTGGCTCACTGCGTAATGTGAACTGGTAGAGGCAACTATGTTTTTTTCGTGCGCACGAAAAATAAGCGCGGTGTGTCTGGTAAGCCTTGCGCTTACCGGATGCTTCGACAAAGAAGAAACGCATTCCGTTGAATGGTTCTCTAACCACAATGCAGAACGGGCCGAAACCGTTAAGCGTTGTAGTGATAACCCCGGCGAGCTTGGCAATACGCCAAACTGTAAAAATGCCATTGCTGCGGAACAAAAAGCCTCTAGTGGCTCATTGCGCCACATTAATAATTGGTAAGGGAAGGGGGCGGTTATGGGTACGGGAACAAACTTATTTGTCCGTATTTTTGCCAACGTTGACTCGGCGTTATCAACCTACATTACCGATACGGTCGGTAATGTAATTGGTTATGCCTCGCCACTGTTCACCAGCATGATGATCGTCTGGATTGCCATGTGGGGCATTCTGATGATGTTCGCCAAAGTTGATGAACCGGTACGCGATGGCGTCTTTCGCATCATTCGTATTGGTGGGATTGTCGCGCTGGGCTTAACGGTCGGTACTTATATGGATGTGGTCGTTAACGTCCTACAAAAAGGCCCGGAACACATTTCAGCGGTGGTTTCCGGTACAACGGGAACAACAGCCGACACGCTGGATGCGCTCTTTACCAAAATATTCAATGTGGCCAAAGCTGCATGGGATAAGGGCGGGGTCATGAACGGAAACTTCGGTTTGTATCTGATAGCCCTGATTGTGCTGGTTGTTGGGTGTGGATTGACGTTGTTTGTGGCGTTCTTGGTCTTGTTGTCAAAGTTCATGATAACCATCCTGCTAGGGATTGGGCCACTGTTCATCATTGCACTGCTATTTAACACCACGCAGCGTTTCTTTGAAGCTTGGTTAGCGATGGTATGCAACTTTGGCATTCTGCTGATTCTTTCGGCATCGGTAGGTTCGCTGATGATCTCGTTAGGTGACACCTACATTTCAAAGATGGCACCAACAGAAAGCGCAGCGGCCAATATGGCTAACTTAGGGGATGCGGCGATGTTATGCCTTGTATTTGCGCTTTGCATTTTAGTGGTAAGGCAAGTTCCTTCTATCGCTTCAGCATTAGGCGGCGGTGTGGCCATGGCCACGCAAGGCGCGTTCGGCTCTGCCATGAATGCGTTACGGCCAACAGCAATGAAACGCGGTATGCAGAACGTTAACCGAGAAGTTAAGACGACTCAACGCGCCCTGACTTCCCCCGTTCGCGGTGGTCAAGCGGCTTATGCCTCCTATCAAAAACGCTTTGGTGGTAATTCAGTCGCACAAGGATAGTAGTGAAGCCTTTTTATTGTACATAAAACGCACAAATCGAATGATGAAGGGGAAATTCCCCTCATCATTTTTTTGCGTTATGATAATCAAAATGGTATATTTTGATTATCAATGCAACGCAACTTGATAAGGAACGATTGAATGAAGAAATCTCTAGCAGTAATCGCACTCACTTTCACCCTTGGGGCTTGCACTCTCACGCCACCGCCACCGGCTGAAGCTGTAGACGATGGGCGCGGCATGGTTCCGATTAACCCGGCAATGGTTACGCAAGAACAGATTAATGCCGTCAGCTCGAAGTACAAGGACGTAAATAAGAAACAGGTTCAGCAACTGAAGGAGTTTGCGCATGGCCAATAAAAAAGCAGCCCCTGCCAAAGAAAAAAAAGTAACCGACAAGGATTACTTTGATGAGGCTAAAAGCTGGGATGAATCTGAGATTGTCAGAGAAAAGAAATCAGCCCGTAGAGCTTGGTCGGCATTTTGGGCTATGACTGGTGTTGTAATTGTTCAGGCGATTGCAATTTCTACAATGATGCCTCTAAAAACAATTGAAAATTCAATTGTTCGCGTTAATGACACCACCGGCGAAACGGAGGTGATCAGCAACCTGAAAAACATGGATGAGACTACCGAACAGGTGATGAGCCGTTACTGGTTGGCTAAGTATCTTCGCCACCGCGAAGGGTATCACTGGAACACCCGCGAAGATGATCGCCTTCAGGTTGGCATGTTGTCAGACGGGGCCATTCAGCAACAGTACGCTGATTACACCAATCCCAAAGTTAACCCTTACGCGCCAATCAAGATTTATGGTGAAACCACTGAGGTTGATATTAAGGTCAATCCCGCCATTACATACCTAAACGGTAAAGGTGGAGTGAAACCAGAGAAGGGCGAGAAGGATCAGTTCGGTGAAACGGTGTATACAGCGTTAGTACGCTACACGGCCACCGTGAAGAAAGACGGTGAAATGCCAGCAACAACCCATTGGGCCGCTACTGTCTCTTTCGTCTACCGTAAAGAGCCAATCAAGGTGGATGATCGCCTGATAAACCCGGTTGGTTTTCAGGTTATTAGCTACCGTAAAGATCAGGAAGGGGGTTAATTATGCTTTCGCTTAATAAAACCACCTTATCAGTTCTTCTCGTTCTCGGCATTTTTTCTTCTACGGCGTTTGCGCTTGAAGTTCCAAGAGGCGGCGCTTATGACAAACGAGTCAAGTTCATTTCATACAACCATGAGCAAGTTGTTAAATTGATTGGCCATTATGGCTATTCAACAGATATTCAATTTGCCCCCGGCGAGAACGTCACCAACATAGCAATGGGCGACCCGGACGCTTGGGAAGTTGCGCCAGTAGAAAACCATATCTTCATTAAGCCAACCGGCGAACAAGCCACCACAAACATGACGGTTTTAACTGACCGGCGCGTATACACGTTTGATTTATCCGCTACTGGTAAGAAAACCGGCGATATGTATTTTCAGGTAAATTTCCGTTATCCGCAGGACGAAGCGGCGCGGCGTGTAGCTGAAGAAGATGCTCGCAGACTGAAAGAACGGATGAATGAAAAAGCGCCCAACGCTTGGACAAACTGGAACTATTGGGTATTCGGTTCTCGTGAAGTATCCCCTTGGCGTGCTTATGATGATGGCCGTTTTACCTACTTCAAGTTTTCCGGTAATACCTCGATCCCCGCTATCTACATTAAACATGCTGATGGCTCTGAAACACTTCTGAACCCAACGATGGATTCCGATCACCCGGATACCATGATTGTTGAAAAAGTGGCTCCTAGGTTTGTTTTACGCAACGGCAAATATATTGCCAACGTCTACAACGAATCTTTCAACCCTCATGGATTAATCAATACCAGTGGCACAACGTCACCCGGCGTTAAGCGTGTAATTAAGGGAGGGGCGCAGTAATGGCTAAAGACCGCGACGACTTAGATACAGAAATCGAACAGGAAGATGCTGATCGTGGTATGCCCTCGATTTCCAAAAACAGGAAAACCGGTAAAGCCTCCGGTATTGGTCAGAAAATCGTAGCTGTAATCATAGGGATTATCGTTATTCTGGCGTTAATAGCGGTGAATGGTGGCTTTAAGGGTAGTGAAGAAGATAAACCGCCTAAGCTCACCGGTAACACCAGTGTAGCCAACCGGCTTGGCCCGCCGCCTTCTTTACCGCCGCCGCCAGCTCCACCAAAGGCTGAGACGCCAAAAGAAGATCGGATGTTGAATACAGGGCAAATAGCCCCGCCGCCGCCGTCTTCAGCTTCAGGAACTGGTGGCAATGGGAAGCATGAACAGACACCAGACGAACGCAAGCGGGCAAGCTCTATTCTGGCGTTTGGCAGTATTTCTAAACCTCAACAGCCCGGACAAAAAGCAGGTAATGGCCAGCCCGTTCAAATGGCCGGTGAGGTACAGGAGGGTAATAGCTCACTATCTGAAACTGACCGCGCTGATAGTCTTTCTAACCGGCTTAAAGGTACTGAGGTTAGCGGTAGCAGGGCAAGCCTCTTAGTAGACAGAAGTTACTTTATCACACAAGGCACTTTCCTTAATTGTGCGCTGGAAACGGCTATTAGTAGTGATGTTCCCGGAATGACCGCCTGCCGTTTAACTGATGATGTCTACAGTACAGACAAGAAAGTTTTGCTACTGGAAAAGGGTTCAAAAATTGTTGGCCAGTATCAAGGCGGCATAAAGAGAGGACAGGCGCGGATTTTCGTTCTCTGGACTCGTATAGAAACGCCTAAAGGGGTGTTGGTCAAACTGGATTCACCGGGTACTGATGCCCTCGGCCGCTCTGGTCTTGATGGCTTCGTTGATACGCACTTTTGGGAGCGGTTCGGTAGCGCCATTATGTTGACCACGGTTGATGGCCTCATTACCTACGGGGCTAATAGCGCCAACAATGGCAGCAATGGCAACCAATACAACTTTGGTGATACCGCGCAAACAGCGCGAGATTCAGCGAGCATTGCGCTGGAAAACTCAATCAACATACCGCCAACGTTAACCAAAAATCAGGGTGACAATATTTCTATCTTTGTAGCTCGCGATCTCGACTTCAGGGGGGTGTATGACCTTAAAGCAGCCTACTAATGCTAAAGGTTCATCACTTTTGGAGTACCTTCGGGTACTCCAGCCCTTTTTAAACGAAGACGGGGTTACTGAAGTGGTGGTTAATAAACCCGGAGAGGTAATTACTGAAGGCCGGAAAGGGTGGCAGTTTCATAACGTACCAAAGTTAGATTTTGCTGCTTGCGCTGACATATCAAAGCTTACGGCCACTTATTCTGGCCAGTCATTTGACGAGCGTAAGCCGATTGTTTCCGCAACATTACCCTACGGCGAACGTATCCAGATTGTGCGGCCACCGGCGACACTGAGCGACCGTTACAGCCTGACTATCCGTAAACCCTCTGACGTGATCAGAACGTTGGATGATTACGAGCGTGACGGTGCATTCGATCACATCGTAACGGACGCTGTAGGGCTGCGTGACTTTGAGCGAGAACTTATTGAGCTGAAGAACGCCAGACGCTTTAAAGAGTTCCTCACGCTGGCGATTAAACATCGCCAGAATATTATCGTTTCCGGCGCTACTGGTTCAGGTAAAACAACGTTCATGCGTTCATTGCTCCAGCTTGTACCCGATGATGAAAGACTGATCACCATCGAGAACGTAGACGAGCTGAAGCTATACCAAACACATAAAAACGTTGTGCCTCTGTTTTACAGCGCCGGTGGCCAAGGTATTGCTGATGTGACCCAGCAGCACCTTTTAGAAAGTTCTCTTCGCATGAAACCAGATCGTGTGTTTGTTGCCGAGTTGATACGTGGCGATGAGGCTTTCTATTACCTGCGTAACGTTAACAGTGGCCATCCGGGATCTATAACGTCTATGCACGGCACTAACCCACGAATGGCCATAGAACAGCTTGTTTTGTTCATTAAGGAAAGCCAAAGCGGCGGAACAATGTCACGTGAAGATATTAAACAGCTTCTGTTTAGTTGCATCGACATTATTGTTCAATTCCAAAACCATCAAGGCCGTCGATATATTTCGGAGATCTATTATGAGCCAGAGTTCAAACAAAATATTTTGGTGGCTTAAAATCCTGCTGCTGATTAGCTTGCCGCTTATCTTTTTGGCGGTAGCGGCTTGGATTGGCGGGGCTATATTCATGGCCGGTAATGGATACGAGGCCAAAGATGCTACTCCCCTGACGCTATACCAATATTGGTACTATTACGGTGATATACCTAAAACTAAGCTATGGCTGATGGGGTCTTTAGTTGGCGGTTTAATTATTACCGCGTTGCCTTGCTTGCTGCCACTTCTGCCGAAGAAAACCCCGTTGCATGGTAACGCTCGCTGGGCTAACAGTCGTGAGATCCGCGAGGCTGGTTTATTCAGTGATGATGGTATTATCGTCGGCGTAAAAAAAGGCTTTATGGGCCTTTTCATGCAGTACCTTGTATTTTCCGGTTCTCAACACGTTTTGATGGCCGCGCCAACTCGTTCAGGCAAGGGGGTTAGTATCGTAGTCCCTAACCTTCTTTCATGGCGTGATAGCGTTGTAGTTCTGGATATAAAACAGGAAAACTGGGATATAACTTCCGGCTTTCGCTCTCGTCATGGCCAAGACTGTTTTTTGTTAAATCTTGCGCCAAGGGATTACCGTTCGCACCGCTGGAACCCACTCTTTTATATTTCTGACGATCCCAATTTTCGCATTAACGACATTCAGAAAATTGGTCAGATGTTGTTTCCCAAGATTGAGAATGAAGCGCCAATTTGGCAATCATCGGCCCGTTCTCTTTGGTTAGGTATGGTGCTTTACCTCATCGAGACGGAAGAGCTGCCGGTAACAATGGGTGAAGCCCTTCGCCAGTTAACCATGGGTGATGAACGTCTGGCTGAAATTGTCGAAGCCAGACAAGAATCTGAAACCCCTTTATCAGATGAATGTTACTTAGCTCTAAAAGAATATTTAGATACGCCAGATAAAACACGTGGTTCTGTCCGTAAAGGTTTTACTTCGGCGTTAGAACTTTTCTATAACCCGGTGATCGATGCCGTAACCAGTGGTAATGACTTTGATTTGCGTGAACTGCGTAAGCGCCGCATGTCTATCTATGTTGGCATTACACCGGACGATTTAGAACGTTTGGCCCCGCTGATTAACTTATTTTTCCAGCAAGTCATAGACCTGAACACGCGGGAACTGCCGGAGCAAAATCCCGACCTTAAATATCAGGTATTGATGTTAATGGATGAGTTCACGGCCATGGGCAAAGTTAACATTCTGTCAAAAGGCATTAGCTATGTTGCGGGTTATGGCTTGCGAATGCTGCCAATAATCCAAAGCCCCGCGCAGTTACGCGAAACCTATGGCCATGATGCAGCGGAAACATTTATTGATAACCATGCGTTACAAATAGTTTTTGCGCCAAAGAATCTTAAAATTGCCAAAGAAGTTTCAGAGTCTCTTGGTACTAAAACAGTGAAAGCCAGATCCCGCAGCCGTTCTACTATTGGGAGGGCAAGCGGTTCAGAAAATACCAGCGAAACTGGCCGCGCGCTGTTAATGCCTCAAGAACTTAAACAGATGGGAAAAAGCAAAGAAATTATTCTGTTAGAGGATTGCCCTCCGATCCAATGCTCTAAAATTACTTGGTATAAAGACCCCACTTTTGAAGCCAGAGGTAATGGCCGTGATGGCGTTAAATTCCCTTCCCCGGAAGTGACAATTATTGACCCAGCCAACAGGCCAAAAGGTGAAGTTTCCTTTATGAGCAACCGGGTTGAACAGGCTGAAGAGACAAAAACCGAAGTTGTGGAACGTGCTGTTACCGTTGCTGATATTGAAAATATCGACAAGCTGAATCTTGATGATTTTAGTTGTGATTTTTCAAAGGTTGAAATCCCTAAAGGGGATATTACCGATGATGCGATGGACGACATAGTTAATCAATTTTTCTCTGGCTTAGAAGCTGCTTAAAGGAGTAATTCACTATGAATGAACCAAACTTAGCAACTAAGAACACCGTCCTTATCGTCAGTTTTGAGGAAAGGAATGAAGCTAAAAAAGCGGCTGGCAAGTTAGAGAACGGCGAAAACGCTTTAGGCTTCGATGAGGAAGCGAAACACTGGTTTGCTAAACCGGGTGCAGACCTGAGCAAGTTAAGCAAATGGCTACCAGATCAGCATAAAGGTAATCCAGTGCAGGATAATAATCCGGCTGCTGAATTTGGCGCTACGTTAGCTGAAGCAGGCTTTGAACTGGATGGCCTGCCGGTGATGGATGGTAAAAAGCACCGAGTCAGAACGGCTGACGATAAAAAAGGCGAAAAGACCGGGGTTTATGCGGGCTATTTAGACGGCGTTCCGGCTGGGTGGTATCAGGATCACCGAATCCATGACCAGCCCGTTAAATGGGTATCGACTGGCCAGCAAGTTGACGCCGAAGCCCAAGCCCATTTACGTGCTATTGCGGCCCAAAACCGCATTGATAGAGAGAATGCCTTACAACGACAGTATGCGCACAACGCCCGGAGATCTGGCCAAGTATATAACGCGATGCCGGTTGCTGACGGTAGCCAAGAATATTTGGTTAATAAGGGTGTAAAGGCATTCCCCGGCGTTAAGGCTGATAAGAAAAACCGGGTGGTTATTCCACTGGTCAACGAAGAAGGCGAAGTTCGTACCCTGCAACGTATCAGCGCCAATGGGTTCAAGTCGCTGAAGAAGAACGGCCAGAAAACCGGTAATTTTTTTGTTGTTGGTGGTGAACTGAAAAACGGCGAGCCGGTTCTCTATGCTGAAGGTTACTCAACGGCGGCCAGTATTAGCGAAGCCACCAATCGCCCGGTAGTAATGACCGTTGACGCGGGAAACCTGCCTAAAGTTGCCGACAAGCTTAAAGATAAATACCCGGATAGCTTGCATGTTGTGCTTGGCGACGACGACCGCAAAAATGCCGTTAACAAAGGGATGGCCAAAGCTGAAGAAGCGGCCACTATCGCAAATGGTGTTTTCACCGTACCGGCGTTTACCGCTGAAGAAAAAGAACGCGGTTTAACTGACTTTAACGACCTTCACCAATCACGCGGGCTTGATGCCGTTCGCGATCAGGTTGAAGGAATCATTACTGAACATACTCATAAGGCTGAAACAATGGCTGATAAAGAACATGAGGCAATAAATACAGGCCCGGTGATTACTGAAAATTTTGAAAGGGAAATGGACGCTGCCCTTAATGTGAATCATTCCTCTATAGATTTAGAGCCGTATCAATCTGAAGAGGATGAGTATGCGGAGTATATGGATCAGTATTACGGTGAACAGAACGCCGCGCCAGTTCCTGTAGCCGCTGCCGAACAGAACGCCGCGCCAGCTCCTGTGGCCGCTGCCGAACAGAACGATGATGTAGAAAACAGCATCGAGCCACATATAGAACAGGAAAAGGCCCAAACGGCTGATGATGATGTAAGAGCATGGTTATCATCATCACGTGTTTCTACTGCGGATATGTTAGCTGAAGACGATGAACGCGAGGGCCGTAAACGCGAAGAGTTCAAGCAAGTAGAGCCTGACGCTGAAGAGCCAGTTTTTAAACGCCAGTCGCAAGATCAGGATTATTTCGAAGACAGCTCTTATAAACCTGTAGTGCCAGATAGAGTGGCCAAGTCTTATATTGAGGTTGAAGGTAAATATTATTTCCAAAATCGCCCGGACTCACTGGCCTTTGTGGACAAAGGCGCGAAGCTTCAAACCAAACTGAGCAATAGCCAAGTAGCCGGTTCCATGATTGATATTGCTGAAGCACGTGGCTGGACTGAGATCCAAGTAAAAGGTACTGAAGATTTTCGGCGTGAAGCATGGTTACAGGCTACGGCCAGAGGACTAACCGCCCATGGCTACAAGCCAAAAGAAGAGGATTTAGCACGGCTGAAAAAAGTAGCCGGTGAGCGCAACATTAACGAAGTTGAAGCGCGTGAAGTTGCTGATAACGTGAAAACGTCACCTTCTGCCCCTTCCGGTACAACGTCAAAAAATCAATCCGAAGCCCCTACATCCAAAACCGGCACCACTGAGTCAAGCAGTACGGCACAAGGCAAAAATGAGGGTGCTAAAGTTGAAGCTGAAGAAAAGGTTAACAAGCTGGCCGGTAAGTTGGTAGAGCATGGCGCGGCCCCTTATGAACATAAGAAAGACAACAAAGATAATTACTATGTAACGCTGGAAAACGCCGATGGTAAGCAAAGCACAACATGGGGTGTTGATTTACAACGTGCCATGGCCGAGAGTGAAGCTCAACCGGGTGATCATGTTGAGTTAGAAAACCTTGGCCGCAAAGCTGTTACCGTTGAAAAAGATGTTAAAGACGAAACGGGCAAAGTAGTCAAAAAGGAAACTATCAATACGTTCCGTAATAGCTGGCAGGTTAAAGCTGATGCCATTCGTGATCAGGAACGCCCAGCGCGAGAAATAGTTAAAGAACATCCCGATTTAGTAAACGAAATTACAGCGGTTAAACTGGCTGAGAAAGTATCTCAATCAATGAACGCTGACGACAAAGAACGCTTTATGAGCCGCGTCCGTGACAAACTAGCGGATAAAGTGGCCAGTGGCGAAAAAGGGCCAGAACTGAAAATCAAAGAGGTTCAAACGGTCGATAACCCGCGGGTTAAAGATACCGAACTGGAACGCTGATTTATCGTTAACTACCATGGCCCGGACGCTTTTAGCTCCGGGCTTTTTTATAGGGTAATAGGCATGAACAATAAAATACTGGATCTGAATATACCGGGCCGTGAAATTGAGATGAGCCGCCAAGAAGCTGAAGAGTTAGGCGCATTTGAAGAAAGCGCCTTATCTGAAGCTGATGCAAGAGAGGCGATTGATATAGAAGACGAGCAGGAGGGTTAACCGATGGCCAGAGGTGACGACAAAGAGAAGAAACCATTCTATGAAGAAATTGCTGATCGTCTGATCAAACAGCTTGAGGAAGGAACCGCGCCATGGCAAAAACCATGGGAACCGGGTTCAAGCAGAATGCCGCATAACCCGGTTAGCGGTACTCGTTAC
Source organism: Photorhabdus temperata (assembly GCF_025384845.1). Lineage (NCBI taxonomy): Bacteria > Pseudomonadati > Pseudomonadota > Gammaproteobacteria > Enterobacterales > Morganellaceae > Photorhabdus > Photorhabdus temperata. The sequence goes on from NZ_JAJAFX010000066.1 coordinate 21,832, forward strand.
AAGGGAGCCAACGCCCTATGGCTGGCTATGCAACAGCGTACAGATCCCCGCTGGATGACGTATAAGCAAGCCCAAAGCGTGAATGCGCAGGTTCAAAAGGGCGAAAAAGGTACGCTGGTTCAATACTGGAAGTTTACCGACACAATCCCCAAGCTCGACGATAAAGGGAAACCGGTACTGGATGATAACGGTAAGAAAAAAATGATTACCGTGAAACTTGATCGCCCAAAAGTCTTTTCCGCAGTGGTATTTAACGCGGAACAGATTCAAGGCTTACCGCCATTAGAAGTTAAGGCAACAAAACCCGATTGGGAACGCCATGAACGAGCCGAAAATATCTTGCAGGCCATGAGCGTACCTATCAAGCATGATCAAGCTGATGGCGCATTTTACCGCCCTTCTACAGATTCGATACACCTCCCGGAACGTAGCCAATTCCCCAGCGCCGATAATTACTATGCCACTGCATTGCATGAAGCTGGCCATTCAACCGGACACAAAAGCCGTCTGGATAGAGATTTAACCGGGCGATTTGGTTCTGAGTCCTACGCAAAGGAAGAACTGAGAGCTGAAATAGCCTCTTTGATGATTGGCGATGAATTGCAAATAGGCCATGCCCCCGGACAACACGCCGCTTACGTTAAAAGCTGGGTGAAGGTTCTAAAGGATGATCCCAAAGAAATACTGAGGGCAGCAAAAGACGCTGAAGCTATTAGTTCCTACCTTTTGAGCCATGAGAAAGAAAAGGCGCAGGAAGCCCCTCAAAACGCACCAGAAAGCGATACAGCCCCAAAAGAGGGGAATGATAGCGCATTGCCTTTAAAACTCGCTGAGAAGCTTGCAGAGCGTTTTAACAACGCAGAAGATCGGGCTAAATTCATGGAAAAGATACAGTCCAGACTTACCCACGAAAAACCAGATACGGAAATAAAAATAAAGGAAATTAATACGGTTGTAGTAAGCAAAAAAGGTCTAAAACAAGATACTGATTTAGAGCGTTAAAAAACAGGCGGGAAATAGCCCGCCTGTCTCCCCTCCCCTGTGCGGTTTCGTGCGCACGAAATTTATCGTTCTTCCTGATCGTTATCTCTATCTCTGCCAGTTGAATTTTGCTTTTTTCCGGGCTGCTGGCTTGCTAGTTTCTGACTAACTGCTTTGGCCATTTCATGTCGTTCCGTAGCCATAGGAGGCATGGTATTAACAAAATTCACAACATCAGCGGCAAGCTTTTTATCGCCCGGCTCTGAACTCTGGTTAAGTTCCTGCGCCGCCGATAGCCACCCTTTTCTAACTTCCTGCTGCCTTGTCTGTATTTTCTTTTCCCACGGTTTCGCTTTTGCAGGCTTTCCGGCCCTCGTATCTTTAAACTCTTCTACGATCTCTTTGATTTTGGCTTTATCGACTTCCGGGGTTAATCCACGCTTGCGAATATGAAGAATCGCCTGATCAATACCTTTTTTAACTACGCCACGTGTAGCGCGTGGTGTTGCTTCAGCTTCAACTCCCCTAGCGCGAAGTTCTTTAGCAAAACCTTCACGCCATATTTGAGGATCGCCTTTTTTCACATGTAAGCGCCTGCCATCGAAACCCAAGGTTTTTATACTGATATGAACATGCGGGTGATCAACGTCTTCATGAAGTGCAAAAACATACTGGTAGTTTTCGCCAAATTGTTTTTTTGCAAATGCCCTAGCCGATTCTTTGACGGCCTTAGCTTCCGTTCCTTTCGGCATGGATAGCACTACATTAGTAGTATCGCGCGTATTGGCACGTCGCTTACCTTGATCCTGAGTCCATTCCTTATGAACGGCTTTAACGTCGTCCTTTCCCTTCAATATTTCACCGCGTTCATTTTCAAGTTCCAGCTTCCCGTTTCGGCTGATGTAATCTAAATGGGCTTTAACGTGAGCTGGGCCTTTTGCATTGCCACTCACCTTAACCATCACTTCAGACGCACGATTAGCTATGCGACTAGCCTTACTTTTCAGGTCTGTAGTTTTGTTGGATTTAGTCTTTACTTTACCCTCAAGGAGTTTTGACAAGCTTTCAACGGCCATGGTTAACCTCCCCAACGATTCATGTTTCTATCAATAAGATTAGATACCTTGTCTCGATGGCCATCTATCTGTTCAAGCAGCCGATCTATTAATTCCTTGTTCAGCTTATCGCTATCACGAAACTCTACATTCAACGCTCTGGCTATCTGGTTCAGGTTTCTACCTATCGCGGCCAGCTCACGATTGGAACCCCGCAAAGCATTAACTTCGGCGTCAGTTAATACCGGTTCTTTGCTCAAGGTTGCCAACACTAAATTAGTAAGCCATGTGGTTCTGCTGGGAAACCCTTCAGCCTTAGCGCGTTCTGTCATGCTGTGAATATCTTTCGGTGACAAACGTATCGTTACTTTATCTGAACGTGGTTCTTCCAATCCTCTAGCTTCATTAGGCACTATTCCCGCCGTTACCTTTTCGAGCAACAGCCCCAACATATCGGATTCACTAACACCACGCTCATGACAAAAGGTTTGCCACTTCTCTTTTAATTCCGGCGTAACTCTCTTAACGATCCTCGGCATAAGCGGGCCTTTTACAATATGGGGGGATGGGGGGTATTATAGCAAAGCCGGTGCCATGCGCCAGCACTTTGCGAATCCTGCCCTAGCTCTAACCCCCCCATATCCTTTTCGTACGCACGAAGATTTTGCACGAATGGCTATTTCACGCCATCGGCTGCGCCTTGGCCCAAAATCAAAACCGGCTCAACAGGATCAGGGGCTGATTTGCGGCTATTGTTTTGGATTGTGCAATCCAAAGATGTTATAATTTGGATTGTGCAATCCAATAACAAAGAGCGAGATATACGCCAATGAAACCTACACAACAGACTTACGAAGAATTGCAGGTTGCTTATGACCATTTCAATGACGCACTTTTTGATGGTTCACTTCCCCCCTGCCTGATCACTCTCCAGCGGGAAAAGAAAACATATGGCTATTTCTCTGCCGAAAGGTTTGTTCACGCCAATGGAACCCGGACGGATGAAATAGCAATGAACCCCGCCTATTTTGCCGTATGCCCGCCCGAAGAAATTATGCAAACGCTTGTCCATGAAATGGCCCATCTCTGGCAATACCATTTTGGTAAACCCGGACGCCGTGGATACCACAATAAAGAGTGGGCTGACAAAATGGAGTCTATCGGTTTAATGCCATCTTCTACGGGGAAACCCGGCGGTGCCAGAACAGGTGATAGCATGGCCGACTATGCCATTGAAGGTGGCCAGTTCATGGATGAATACAACAAGCTTATGCAGGATGATTTTCGTATTTCATGGATGGATAGATTTCCAGCAAGGGATCGCCTTCTTGAGGCCATTGCATCTGGCAATGCTGACCAGTTCGCGGGTGACTTAGAAGCTATGGGGATTGAAGTTGGTGAAGATGGCGAGTTGACGATAAAGAATGAGAATAAATCAAACAGGATTAAATACACCTGCTCTATGTGCGAAACAAATATTTGGGGAAAGCCTGACCTGAATGTGATGTGTGGAGACTGTAACGTAGCCTTTGAAGTCGCTAACTGACGCGCTTCGCTTGTCGGCTATTGATGGAACCGTAACAGACTCGCTACGCTTGCTAGTTACGGCACCATCAACAGCGAGTTTTTAACGCCATCGGAAAAAGGTGCTTTTGATGAATCCGGGCTTACCTCTCTTTCCTCGCAGCCAACTAAATAAGTTGGCTGGTATAGCTAATGCCAATACCGCAAACGTTACGCAAATAGCTACTACAGCCAAAAATGATTGGCTGTTTTTCAGGTAGGGATACGCCAGAAAAAGAATCAGGACTAAAGCGGCGATAACGCCGCTGATTAGCACTATGCTATTTTTCATAATTGCCCGCCTCAACCTTCAACAATGGCAACAACGCTAACGTCCTTTAAATCAATCTCGTCTTCACTGCCATCATCATCGTATTTAATCCAACCGAACCCATAAGAAGCTCGGCGGTTCGTGAGTAACCGCGCTGGGCGTTCATCATATTGAATCTGGACAATCGCCTTTTTAATCTTGTCGCTTGCCTCATCTGCGGCAATGATTTTACTGGCTTCATCTTCCAAATCAGAAGATGGGCCGCCGCTAATTGGTTCGCCGTCAATAACTAAAGGTTGTTGCTCTTCGCCCTTCTCCAGTTCGTCGCTATCGGCACTCCCTCCGATCCATGCGTTGGCATCGCTCGGCAGCTCCTGACCTTCTTCATTGTCGCCTGACGTATTCACGGCTTTAGATTCCGGCTCTTTGAGTGAATCACAAAAAGCCCGCACATCAGCAGTAGTTAGCTCGTCTTGTGCTTCGGAACAAAAAGCCTCTACTTCTTCAGCGTGTTTTTTATAGGCACGATGTAACAGGGCCATTGCCTGCATGGAAACAACACGGCCACTGTCGTACATGTCGCGGATACAATTAGCCATATCAAAGAAAATAATATGATCTGATACAAACGATGCTGGCTTACCCAAACGGGCCGCAATGGCACTTTTTTTATCGCCTTTCTCAATCCTGCGCTGGATAAACGTAGCGGTTTCAATTGGTGACAGAGCTACGCGCTGAATGTTATCGACTGCATTATCAAATTCGTCGGCGTCCTCATCAATGAACGCCAGAACATCAGGTAACTCGGCAAGTTCAGCAGCAGCACAACGGCGCTCACCGGCATTAAGAATATATTCCCCCGGTATATCTGGATGAGGCTTCAGGCTTACCGGGTTTTTGTTACCGCGTGGTTTTCCGGTTGCCGGATTTACAGACTTCATTGAATCGGCCAGCTCACGGAGTTCCTGCGGGTCGATAGTCTTTCTGGCGTTATCTGCATCCTTATGAATTTTTTTCAGAGGCACACGGATAAGGTTTCCTGCGAAACCTTCAGGTACGTCTGTTGAAGCCGCTGATTGAGTAGGAGCCGGGTCGCCTCCCATCAAAGCTGAAAAGTTATCCAGCCCGCTTAAATCCAATCCCTTTTTGGCGTTCATTTGGCAACCCCCATTTTTTCAAAAATGATCTTAAAAGCTTCCTGAAATTCTTTCCCTGCCTCACGCGCAGATGTTTTCTTTAACTGCCATACCGGAATACCTTCGGAAAGGGCTTCTGGAATTGATGAACGAATGCCGATCCGCGCTCTAATTAACAGATGAGCGTAATTCTCTACCAGATTCATTAATGTTTTTTTCTGGTCTTCAGAACGGGAGTTAAAGCGATTAGGTAACATGCCTAGGAAGTTCAGATCTGGATTCCATTTCGACTTAACACCAAAAATGGTTTGCAGCATTTTTGTAATACCATCAATGGAATATTCTTCCAGCTCTATTGGCGACAACACATGATTTGCAACGATAAGCGCCGCTGACATACGCAAACCAAGGGTAGGAGGGGTATCAATGACACAATGATCAAACTGAGACGCCAGCGCGGTAAGGTGGTCTTTAAAGGTTGACATAACCGTTAACGGGGCGCGTTCTATATCGGCCATCTTTGCATCAGCATTGATTAAAGTAATGCCTTCATTTGGCGTAATAGTTAACTGTTGTTCTTCAAAAAGTTGGCTTGCCTGAAGTGCCGCCACACCTCCAGCCTTTTCTAAAGTCTTACTGGCGTTACCCTGCGGATCAAGTTCAACAAAAAGCACTCTGTCGCCTCGTTCCTGAAGAGCCATAGCAAGATGTACGGCGATTGTAGATTTACCTACCCCGCCCTTCTGATTCGTCACTGTTATGATATTCATTCATTTCACCCTTAGCGTTTGCCTGTTTACGCGCCTCATCTTCCATAGCCCTTAACATAGGAACCATTGATGATGGTATACATAGCTCGATACGTTCCCAGCCTGCCGGTGGTTTGCCATGTAACTTGTGCGCTTCTCTAACTTTCTTCGTCATTGCCGCTATTGCTGTACGGCTTAATCCCGTTTCAATCACCATGTCATTTTGCTTTCTGCCATCAACCAAAATTGCTTTCACAATTTCTACATTTGCTGGCTTTAGTGCGCGTGACAGGTTAGAAATGGCATGTTCAAATTCGGCCTGCGTTAGTCGTTTTTTCATTCAATGGATTAACCTCCGAAACTCAACGGCCTAACTGTGGCCTCCCCTTAAATATAAATCATCATCTGTTGATGTCAATAGATAATGATTCATTTTGCGGTTTCGTGCGCACGAAATTTATTGTTAACTCGCCGCCATTTCCAAGGCTCTACAATGCTTGATTGCGGATCAGACCATAGGCCAAGGCGTTTTTGCCTAGCGTCCTGTTCAAGGTCTAGCATGGCTGGATTAGTCGCCTGTTCACGGTATCTATAGGCCCACGCCATACCGTTACTAACCTGAGATTCATTTACGTTGGTGTTATCTTCCTTAAAAACTGTACCTAACACGCGGTTATAGCGATCCTTTCCCTTTTCAACGATGGTTACTTGTTGACGAAAGATCATATCAGCCAGAAATTGACGGGATTTCTGCCCGAAAGGTTGCTTGCTTTCAGGGGCATCAATATCAACTAATCTCACCCTTATTGGCGTTTTATTAACTAAAACATCAACGGTATCACCGTCGATAATTCGTATTATTTCGCCATGAATATCAGCAATTGCATATTGCAACGGTAAAAATAAGAATAGAAAAATAATATTCCAACGCTTCAACATTAATTTTCGCCTCTTTGTTCATCTGATTCCCAAATAACACCGAACCCGGCTTTATAACAAAGTAACGCCCATGCCGCGTAAGGTATCCCGCCTTCTTTACACCAACGCCTAAATGTCCGGCTTCCCTTTCCTCTCCCTGTTTCACTTGGTAGACCTATGTATTTTGATGCGTCAACACCAGTAAACTTATTTCCTGATCGCTCTTCTACCAGACTTAACACCGCTTTGATTTCTTCACCTGTCGGAGGCGTCCAACCATCACTAAAAGGGAGTAAGGTTTCAGTTCTAATTACGTTGTTCAAAGTGTCTCTCCTGAAAGCCCCGCCGAAGCGGGGCAATAGGCTTAGACGGCCTGAAAGCCTGCGTTCTGCTCGCGTAATGCTTCCATCACCGCTTTAAACTCGCTCCCGGATAGGGGAGGAAGCTTAAAGGAGGTGTGGCTATCTATTGCCTTTTTAATCATCTCGGCCAATGCTAAAATATCATTGTTCATGGTTACTCTCTCGCGGGTTTAACGTGAACTTCCCTGTATGGTTGCAGCCATAACAGGGAACCTTTAAAAGGCCCGCTTACGCGGGCCGCCTAATTCAAGTTAGTGCTTTTGCCTTCTAAGCCTCATTGATAAGACCAAGCTTTTTCTTTGTATATTCTATGTCTACAAAAAATGTCCAATTTGCCTTGCTAAATTCAATAGCGGCTTCTTCCAATGTAATCAAACCAGCTTCGAAATCCCTTTTTAAAGATCCATCAAGAGCAGGAATATCAAACGCTTTATTTGTTTTATTTTTCATCGGTTTTCTCCGGTATTGACCGTAGCAACTTGCCCGGCCTTCATTTGTAATGATAGGCCAAAATGGCCTACCCGTCAATCAAAATAGTATACTTTGATAATGCGATAACC